>JALTEL010000249.1 GCA_027073945.1 Caldifarciminota bacterium
CGAGATGAAGAAAGCGACAGTAGCACCGAGTTGCATCGCAGGACCGCCAAAGGAACAAGCGAACAGGCTGTTTTTCCCTTCAAAGATGTGGATTTGGAAGAGGGGGAAGAATGGCTGGTGCATATTCGCCTTATTGCCCTGGATCAGAATAAAGCTAAAATTGCTGAAGATATCAGTGAACCGTTTTATCTACGTGGAGAAAATTCTGAAACTCCAACTGGTGAATCTAAACGCTACAATAAAATCCGAAATATTGCTGAGGCAATACTTCAGACCGCCTACAAATACCGTAAAGAAGTTGAGATTGTTAACAGAAATTGGGAAACTGGGCGAAAACTCCTATATCGCATCAGAACCAGTCCCAGGGAAACGTACCAGATTGCATTAAATGATCTGTTATATGATCTGGAATTGAAAACCCTTCAAGACCCCTATTCTTGCGGTGTATGGGATGTAAATATTCTAAATCGTGGATTTATTGAGGAGGGAGATTTTAAGCCTAGGGAAATAAAATTAGAAGTGTTTAAGGATGACTTTATTCAGTTTCTGAATACCAGGCGAGAATTATTCCATGCCATTACATCCTTTGATGATGCTGCAGTAATCGAGATATTGGATTTGCGAGAATTTAAAAGTTTGATTCTGGCATATGTCAAGGCTTATCTCAATCTTACTCAGAAAATTAACGATGCACTTCAATATGCCAGCGATGCCGAAGTAAACAATTTATTGGAAAATACTCATCTGATAAATCGAATTGATACCGTGCATATCCTGTTAGGTTCTTATGAAGAACCGGAAGAATTGAACTTAATAATGCCCACCCACCCCATGAAGATTTTATGGTTGTTTCAGTATCAGATGTTGCTGTTCAATTGGAGCGAGCAGATAATAGGGATAGATGAAAAAAAGGTTAGGAAAGGTATTGATATTGAAGGCATTGAGAAAATCCTCCTGCTAAATCTGCCCAATGCACTGTCATTTGAGAAAGATAGTTTCTTTGTCAATACCGATATGTTAGACATTTATTGGAGTGTATTTCCCAAAAGTACAACCGAAGATATTCGAAAAGTCGTAGCCATGCTATCAAGAGCGTTAGGTTATAAAGATGATTTGGGAAATATTTCATCCGTAACACCTAAACAAATTGCCGACCGATTGTGGCGATATTTACGCCATCATCCTTACATCAAAACGTTAAAGATCAATGTTATCAATCCAGGAGACGGTCTGTTATTTCTGAATACCATTCGAGAATTACAAAAAATTGAAGAATACAAACATTTACGTTATGACATCACTTTTTATGGTTCTCTGGGTTATGAGTTGATGGGCAATGCCTTTGATAACTTGATGGACGAAAGTGATTCGTCAGAAACACGACCCGAAGTCGATGAAGAATTATTGGAGCCCAGTCATAATCCACTGTTCCCCAAACTGTTTTTTTCTAAAGTCAAAGTGGAACCAAATAAATGGGAAAAAGTCGAGTTCAAAGAAGCCAATATTACTATCATTATTGACCATTTCAATACAAAAACAGTATCAAGACCAGAAGGTGATTTACCGGGAAGTTACTTTCTGCACGGTTTATTAGCAGAGTATCGGTCTGAATTTAATGTAATGGACGCAGCGGTTACCTGGTCAAGAAAAGTAATACCGTCTCAAACGCCTGAGATTGTAGAAGGCGAACAGATTGCCAATTTAATTTATCACACTGGTCGAAATTTTTTGGGATTAAGCTGTGCATATTTTGATTGGAGTAAATCCACAGGTCATTTGCCAACCATTCAACTTGAATTAACAAAGCAGGACAAATACATTTTATCAAAGATTCATGAGATATCAGATTGGGTTTTCACAATTGATCGCAATTTTGGCATCGAATATTTTGACAATCCTTCAGGCGCCAATCCTTATCTGAAAAGTTATTTGATTGATTATACCCCTGAATTCATGGATGGAGTTGGGCATCGATTGATTGTATCAACAGGTTGGGTCAATGAAATCGAAAAACTAATTGAAGATGGCCTACAGAAGATTCACATTCCTACATCTTCCTTTAGAGCGGTAAAAATTCTCGATATTATTAAATCAATTTCAGGGAAACTTGCTTTAAAACTAATCAACAATCCCAACAATGTGCGCGAGATAATTGGGTTAGCCATAACCCGTCTTGCCCTGGAAAGGGATGGAAAACTTGAGAATGCAGTTTTAATACCTGTGGATACACACGTGAATATTTTTGCTGAGAACAAAAGGCGCAGTATCGAAGATGAGGTAACGGTAAAACGAAGTGATTTGATATTGATCTCCGAAAAAGATAAAAAACTAAATATAAACTTTGTTGAAGTGAAGTTCCGCTCAGGAGAGGGAAACATATCTGAAAGTCTTGCGCTTAAGGAAGAAATCTTTTTAAAGAATGAGAACTCTGAAAAAGCCTTTAGAACCAAATTTATTTCTACCGATGAAAATCCTAAGATTGATTTACAGTTGGCTAATAAATCTCTTTCTACGTTAATAGGGTTCTATCTAGAACGTGCCAAAAGAAATGGTTTCTGTACAGGATCTTCGGAATTAAATGGTTTAGTAAATAAGATAAGTCATTGTGATTTTCAGGTTGCTTTTGAAAAATCCGGATATATCATTCACTGGAATGGTATAACAA
>JALTEL010000250.1 GCA_027073945.1 Caldifarciminota bacterium
GCGCTATGATATCATACTCGTTCATCTCATATTACCTCGATTGTTTTCTGTGGATTTGATATAATCATATATCAAATCCACAGAAAACGTCGAGGACCCAAATAATATGCTCTTCATCTTTCTTAACTGAATCTCTAAACGGACAGGCTCCCAGGGAATCCTCAACCTTCCCGGCCAAAAAATCTTGAAAAGGCTTTATGCAAAAAGATGCTGATCAAGCCATATATGATTCTCATCCAGACTGAGGGAGCTTTATTGTATTTAAACGCTCTAAGCAAACACTGCATTGCATTCTTGTAATCACCTGTCTTTGAATAGGCGAACCCTCTTAGCCGCAGTCGGATAAAAAACGCCTGACGCATTATATGCGATGTTTCCCTTGTATACTGCGGGAATTCTTTTTCAATTTTCTCCAAGGCTTTGATGGTTCCAGACCCAAAATGGATATTATTAATATTCGTTAAATTAAATTCGTGATGTCTTTTGATAACATAGGCCTTCCGAATAAAATAGAAATCATAATAGTAGGCTAATCTCAAAAAGAGATGTACATCCTCTGCAGTTATCAAGTCCTCATCAAAATAGCCAATTTTCTTCAAGTATTCTCTTTCCACCAACACTGTCGAACACACAACAGAACCTTTATTGAGAAGAAGATTCTCAAACATCTTTCTTTCTTGATATTCTGTCGGATAACAACTCCCCATTAAATTTCCATCTTTGTATAATTTTATATCCGTGTGCACCACCTTGATTTCCGGATTTTCTAATAATATCTTGACTTGCTCAGAAATTTTTTCTGGCAGCCAAATATCATCAGAATCAAGAAACGCTACATATCTTCCATTCGAGTTTTTTAAACCGACATTTCTAGCTGAAGCAGGTCCACTGTTGTTTTGATAAAAGTAAGTGACGGAAGGAAAGTTATTAATGACAATCCCTTTCGTGTTATCGGTCGACCCATCATCAATAACTATTATCTCTATGTTTCTATAAGTTTGCTTCAGAACACTATTCAGGCATTCCTTAATAAACCTCTCCCCGTTAAATACAGGTATAATTACACTTACTTTACTGTCCATACCTGGGATCACCTCCCCAAGACCCATACTATTCCCGAAAAGAAACATCTGAGACCGTGAAGCGAATTCATACTATAAGAGCCGTTTTCCGGTTCTTTTAAATTCGACCACATCCTTACGATTTGGAAAACTGAAATAACTTCCGCCTTTTGGCATTTCCCGAAAGGAAACGGTCCCTCTTCTGAATTTTTCTATCACATCAATCATTAAGTATGCACCAAGTCGTTTCGTCTTAACGATCAAGCTATCCAGCGAATCAGTCTCTTCGATGGGCACGAATTGCTGCTCAACAATATCTCCAGTATCAATTCCCTCATTGATCCTATGAATAGTTATTCCTGCCTCTTTTTCCCCGTTATAGAGCTGCCAGAAATTGGGGAGCATGCCCCGATATTTGGGTAACGGCGCATTATGAATATTGATGCAATCTAACTTAGGAATGCTTATCAACTCTTTTCTGAATATGATAGGAGACGCTACAGAGATGAAAAGATCGGCGTTATACTGTTTGATGAGAGAAAGAAAGCTCTTGCTGTTTAGATCGCTCCGTTCTATTACTTCTATTCCATACAATTGTGCTGTTTGTTTAACGGAGTAACTTCTCGGAATTGAAGCCGATGTTGGCTTACGAAGTGTCCTCCTGCTCATTAATTTGTAATAAACGAACTTGAAACCGACCCTGACAAAGTCAAAAGGGCCATAGAAATTGTACATTTGTTTGGCAAGGCCAAAGAGGGATTTCTTGCCCATGGGCCTTGAGATGACTATGGCCTTTATTTCATCCAAGGATTTGTAATGAGCGAAGAATTCGTCAAAAAATATCTTGACGTAGAAGGGGTCTTCCTGGGTGAAAAAGATTATCTTCATGTCCACAGATTACGCAGATTTGCACAGATGTGTAAAGCGGAACAAATGATCCACAGATTACACAGAGTTGCACAGATTGAGAATCCACCTAATTCAATCCATATCTTACTTCCAGATCAGCCTTGGCAACCCTTGACAAACGCGGAGCCAACAATTTTTTGATTTTCACATAGACAACTGGCTGCCCCTCTTCGCGTTGTTTTTCTGCTATGGCCATATTGTATTCGGATAACTTCTTATCATATTCGGGAAGGAGCACAACTTGCGCCCCTTTTGGTATCTTATCCTCCAGCTCAGGATGTTCAAAAATATACTTGCTGAACTCAATACTCAGGCTCATGTTTTTCTCTATCAGTTCTTTCATCATTACTCACTGTTAGACAATCTGTGCTAATCTGTGCAATCTGTGGATTAGCGGTTGGTCTGCCAAGTAACGATGTTCTCCTTTTTCATTACCTTGAACATGCTTATCAAGGAAGCCAAATTTACGATGCAGAAATAAAGAGGCAGGTAGAACACCTTCTTGTGAATCCCTTTTTTTTCAGCCAGGTACCCTATGAAAGCCAGGGAATAAAAAAGTACCTGACCAGCAAAGGTCGTATTGTAGAACCAGGATGTTCCGAGGAGGGCCATATTTGAAATAAAGGCAACAATGGCAAAAACAGGGACAAGCCATCGCATGACCTTATGGGAAATAAGCTGGAAGGATACAAATGGATATTTAAACGGGTTAAACAGATCCTTGACAAAAAGCATTCCGTTCATCCCTCTCACAATCACCCGGATACGCATTTTGAATTCTTCTTCAGCCTTACCGGCGGTTTCCTCAAAAGCCAGGGCCTCTGGCTCAAAAACAATTCGGTAACCTTTTCGAAGAATTGTAAGTGGTTCAACCAAATCACTTATTATTTCAGGTGGAAGCGGAGTATAGAGTTTTTTTCTGACAGAATAGATACAGCCACAGCATCCTGTTATTGTTTTAATCCTGGTCTGTTTACTTTTTATAAAATTTTCCAGGTTCCAGAACAGTATTGTGGCAAAACCGACTGAAGCCCCATCTTTATTAATATATTTATACAAACCACTGACTGCCCCGACGGAGGGATCGGCATAGTTTCTGACAAGAGCCCTAATGGCACTTCGATCATACATGGAGGCGGCATCAGAAAATATTATGATATCTCCGCTGCACACCTCTACAGCACTGTTCTGTGCCGCTGTCTTGCCAAGACGTCCTTCCACCCTGTGGAGAATTACACGGATTCCCTCACTGTTGTTTTCATATTGCCTTACTATGTCATCAGTAGAGTCGGTAGATCCATCTGAGGCTACAACTATCTCCAGCTTGTCCTCGGGATAATCTAGCTCAAAACAGTTTTTAAGCTTGTTTGCGATATCTTTTTCTTCATTGAATGCCGATATTAAAATAGAAACATAGGGAAAAATTTCGAATCTCTTTACTTGGTTATCAACAAATAAAGAGAGTAGGCTAATTAAAAAGGGATACCCTATATAAGCATATACTATCAGAATTATCGACAACCAATATAATATTATCTCCATTAACTATGCACCTTTAATATAGCCTCAAAATAGATGATCTTACATTTTTCCAAAGCTCATCTGAGAAGGCATTAAAATGGTGACCTATCGATCAGTTGGTACTACTTTGCTAAAAATCGCTCCCCTTCCATAGAATCTTACATAAATGTTCTTCTAATAAGCGTTTATTGTTTTGTTTGGCCATATAAATTTCGCGAGGAGTAAATCTACGTTTGCTATCGTCCAATTCCGACAAATAACCTGGTGGTTTCTGATTGACCCATTCCATTATTATTTTTTTTTTAAAGCCTCAACTGATCCAATATCTCGTGCGGGATTGCCAGCCACCACTCTGCCTGGTTGCACATCTTTAGTCACCACAGAACCGGCACCAACAACAGCGTTAGGCACAATACGAATATTGGGTAATAAAATTGCACGAGCACCAATAAAACAGTTATCCATAATTTGAATGGTCCCAAATCGTTGCAAACTTGGAAGTTCCTCTGTAAAAATCCAACCAGCACCATCATGAGTTAAAAATGCCACCTCACTCGCGATAGTACAATAATCTCCAATAGAAACAAGAGCAGGGGATTCTCCAAACGACCGGACTAATATTCGATTATTTTTACCAATTTGAGCCCCCTGTTTTCGAAAATAATCCCCGACACTGAAATCGTCATACTGTTTAAATACTATTTTTTGTTTTATTCTTTTCAACCAAGAAAGAACCATTGTGGAAAAACCTCTAATCTAATCCCAATTGTTCCTCAACTTTGGAGGATCCTGGCAAAAACTCAAAATTTTATCTTTTTCCTGTTTACTGAGCTGCAATGTTCCCAGAACCTTTTCTATGATTTCCAGTTCAACATCCTTCTCTTCCTCGTTGGCCCTAATTTTTTTCAAAGCCTGGGTCCTTGTTATCTGTCCCTCTCTTATTAATTTACTATACAGTTCGTCTTTTTCTGTCATCCCAAGGAGCTGATAAGTCATCCTGTTGACAAGGGCATGAATCTGGCAGTCAAATCGCCAGGAACTTCGGCCTTCCTTTTGCTGCCAATTAAGTTCGTTTTTGATTACAGACTCAATTGTGTTTTCGTTCCATTCTTCGTAATCGAAGAAGTTGAGCTGGATGATTCCAGCATTATTTTTAATAGAAGGTAAAGGAAACTCCTTCTGAAGTTTGTTGTAATAGGCCTTCCTGTGGTAGAAATTTATAGGCATTTTTAACATAAATTCTATTTTTTCCCTGGTGGTTGGACGGAATTTCTCTCCTAAAAATTTTTTAAACCCACCACTCTCCACGGATGATTCTCCAAAAACTATAAGAGGAATACCCTTTTCCTTTGCAATTTTGTACGCACCGCCCCAAATTCCATTTCTGCATCCACTGCATAAAAAGGCCATCACATGCCCAGGAGATTTCCGTATATTCATCTTCGTCAAATAACTTACATTTTTACATTGAAGATTTTCCGAAGACTTGACGTAAACAATATTTAAATGGAGCTGGTCTGCTATTAACTGAATGTTCTGTCGTGCAACATCTTCGACGAATCCATTATCATAATTATATGCAAGAACCCTAAGGCCATAGTACCTGACAAGCCTATAGAGTGTATAAGTACTGTCCCGTCCGCCGCTGATTGGAACAAGGCAGTCCCACTTGCTGCGTCCTTGGTGATTATCGAGAATGGCTATGAGCGCTTGTTCACCTTTATATTTTTGGGGTTGATATTCATGGCAATAATTGCATATGCTATCTTTATCAAAAATTATATTAGGATAAGTTTCCGGTAGTACACATTTGGAACATCTTTTTAACATTTTCTATCCTGTATTATCTGTAACTGACCTGTATATTTGGAGATAGTTTTCTGCCATTCGGGCAGAAGAATAATTTGCTTTTACCCTAGATAGTCCGGATTTTGCGTAATTTTTCCGTTTTTCGCCATCCTGCAGGAGAGTAGCAATAGCATTGGCCAGTTCATCTTCCCTTTCGGGCTCGACCAGAATGCCGTAACGTCCGTTTTCAAGCACGTCCGGAATATCTCCGACTTTCGAGGCTATCACTGGCACACCAGACGCCATCGCTTCAAGAAGCACCATGGGCAAGCCCTCTGTAAGTGAAGGCAAAACAAAAATATCCATTGCTGCATATGCAGTAGATACGTCTTTCAAAACTCCGGTAAAATAGAAAGGTAAGTCTGAGGCCTGTCTCTCAAGGTTATGTCTCAATGGACCATCTCCAACTATAAGGAAACAGACATCTTCCCTTTCTTTAAGAATAACTTTCGCTGCGTTTATCAGGTAAATATGTCCCTTTTCTGACGTCAATCTTCCCACAGTGCCTATAATTTTACGTTCAAATGGTATTCCAAGCCTTTTTCTCGCGTCCGCACGGTCTGGCCTAGTAGCGAATTTGTTCAGATTTATGCCGTTTGATATGAGCTTTACCTTTTTCCTGTCAACGCCTGTTTTTACAAGTTCACGTGCGATAAGATTCGAGACCGCAATGACCTTATCGAAATGTTTCAGAATTATTTTATCAAGAGTGCTGTAAAATTTCATTTTACTGCTGGTATCAATCCAGTTGTGACACGTACTTACACATGGAATTCCAAGTCCGACAGTGGAAAAAAAAATAAAAAAATTTGATTTGTAGTTATGACTGTGAATCACATCGATCTTATTGTGCCTGATAAAATTTCTAAAAGTCATGAGACATGCGATATCCAGTTTTTTATCACAAACCTGTTGCACTGTCTGGAGTTTCACCTCGCCAGCCCGCTTAAGAAGTTCTATCGGAAGAAATTTACTGTTGGAAAAACCGTACACTATGGATTCATGACCAAGCCTTTGATGCTCTCTGGCAATTTCCAGAAGAACATTCTCTGCACCATAAAATCCAAGCGTGCTGATTACCTGAAGGATTCTCATGCGACTATCAATGGTTTAAAAAACGTCGCCATGGCTTAAAAAGAACATCTGCCAAGCCGTTCAACTCAAAAGAATAGAGTACAGGGCTAAATTTACTACCACGGCTACACATAAGGCCACTGTGTATATTTTTACGACCGATAAGATATGGATTTTTGAGCTTTGTTTGAGAAGGAGCTAAAGTAAACGCAAATTTCAATCCATACCGTCGCAATACTTCAGAAACATGACCATCATAACTATCATGGCTACCATATGGATAAGAAAAAAAGATAATGGGATGTTTCAGTTTTTCTTCAAGGTTTTTTTTATTAAGCATAATCTCTTTTTCTAATCTACTTCCGCTTAATTTTGTCAATACGAGATGGGAATGGGAATGAGCCCCAACAGTACCACCTGTTTTGTCTATTTCAATTAGCTCTTCCCAGGTTAGCAAATTCTCAAACAGACAGTCCGAAGACAGGGACTCAAGGAAAATATCAATCAGCTTTCTGGCTTTTTCTTCATACTCGTCTGGTTCCATTTTCTTAAAATATTTATTTACCTCTTCAACAAAATGGAACTTGGCATCAGGTGTATCAAGCAGGTATAAACCAAATTCCAATGCAGAAAGATCCACTGTTTTTTGCCAAGTTTTTTCAGCAAAAACAGTCAAAATATCATAAATAAGAGGCAGCCTTTCTTCCAACGGTTTCGTACAGACAAAAACTGTAAATGGTACTCCTACAGCAATACATATTGGACTGACCCTTAAAAAAAAACTTTTATAGCAATCATCGAATGTAAGGGCCAAGAAATCATGTTTGAGTGGCTTTTCTGATAAAAGCAGCTCACATGCCTCTTCCAAAGAGATAATGGGATAGTGCTTACCCAGAAAGCTCAACTGCTCTTTAAAAAGTTTTTCATTGAGTCTTATCGTGAAGTGCGAATTATTATAACTACCTTCGCAAATATCATGAAAGCAAAGTATAATTACTTTTCCATTTCCGGTTAAATGCCGAAGCCACACAAACAGATAATTTATCCCAGTCCAGTAACAAAAATGTGCAATGGTTACCTTGGCTGCCAACTTAAATCTGTTCCAATGCCTGGTAAAGTACCATTGAATATAATACTTTTTTTTCCTCTGAATAACATAGGAGATTATATCTTCATATCTCCGCACCATTAAATCAAGAGAAAAGCGTTCTCGGATCACTCTACGGCCGTTTTCTCCCATTAGCCGCCGCATATCTGGATTTTTTAGTAATTTCAGAATAGCCTCAGCCAAAGCTTCAGGAGCTGCTGGAGGTACGAGAAATCCTGTCTTGCCATGTTCGACAATCTCAGGATTTCCACCGACAGATGTTGCGACTACAGGCAAGCCTAATGCCATGGATTCCAGGATAGTATTGGATAGACCTTCACTTAATGACGGGAGTACTGAAATATCTGCCAGCGAAAGTAGACCAGCAGTTTCATCGGGTCGCACCTCCCCTGTAAAAAAAACATGCTCACCGAGTTGTTTTTTTTGAATAAGTTTCAATAGAAACTCATAATAAGCCCGATCGCCATCACAGTTACCTACAAAAAAAAATTTAACTTTTGCGAATTTTGTAATTATTAAACTTATCGCATCAATTAGATAATGCAGACCTTTAATATGGCGAACATTCGCAAGGCAGCAAACTTTAATTGTTTGTGAATCATCTGAAAAAACAGATAAAATAGATTTTGACTCAGGTAATTTTATATGATTAAGCAAATCAGGATTGACACCGTTGTAAATAACATCGGTTTTATTCTGGGGAAGCCATTGCGTCTTTATAATAATACTTTTGACAGCGCTTGAAACAGCAACCGTATAATCGAAAAATGGATTCAGGAAACGATAAAGCCAGACATGCCTGCGTTTTAATTGGAATCCCATGTCACGTCTGCTTGATATTACAGGGACACCGGTGATTATACCAGCCAAGGCCCCCATGTAATCTGAGCTATCATGGAATGTTACAAGAACTGAAATATTTTTTGATTTGATTATTTTTATTAGCCTTGCGAATCCAATAATTCCTTTAATGCTAAATATTTTTTTTACATCCAACCCTTGCACTGTAAAACCTTCTTTCTGTAAAGATTCAACTAATGGTCCGCCCTGAAGATAACAAATTTCAACAAAATTACCATTATCCCGCAACCTTCTGGAAAGCAGAATGAGGCTTCGTTCCGCCCCCCCCATTTTCCACAACAGGTCAGTAAGAAAAAGTATGTTTGCCCGGTTAACCATGGTTATACAGGGACCATAGCGGATGTATTTTGGTTAAAGTATTTTTTGTTGTCTTTTTAAATAATGAGAGAATTCTATATATAAAAAAAAAAAAA
>JALTEL010000251.1 GCA_027073945.1 Caldifarciminota bacterium
TTGCTGGGGGGATTAGGAAAGATCTCCAGAATGATTTTGGGATTACAACGTAACTTAAGAAAAGAAGCTTAGGTTGATGTTTGCCACTTATCGCTATCTAGTTTTTTACTGATTTGAAATGTGTGGTATAAGCGGTTTTCTTAATCCTTCCTCGGCGCAAAGCGCAAATGAACTGGCTCATTCCATTTCTCGGATGAATACCACTCTTATTCACCGTGGTCCTGATGACGGCGGGATATGGGTAGATGAACAAACAGGTATTGCGTTGGGCCACCAGCGGCTTTCAATTATAGATCTGTCTGTGGTAGGTCGTCAGCCGATGATTTCAGAAAGCGGGCGTTATGTCATAACCTATAATGGAGAAGTTTATAATTTTCGTGAATTAAGAAAAGACCTTCAGGCAAAAGGCCACGTTTTCCGCGGTAACTCAGATACAGAGGTCATTTTAGCTGCTATTGAAGAATGGAAAATTGAAGATGCAATAAAGCGTTTTAACGGTATGTTTGCTTTTGCCCTCTGGGATAAAGATGAACGTATCTTGTATCTGGTTCGGGATCGTCTTGGAATCAAACCTCTCTACTATGGATGGGTAAATGGCACGTTTGTATTTGGCTCCGAGTTAAAAGCCTTACGGGTCTATCCCGGATTTAACCAGCCCATCAATAGAAAAGCGTTGGCCCTTTTTATGCGTTATAACTATATCCCCGCTCCATATTCCATATATGAAGGGATTTTCAAGCTCCTTCCCGGACATATCATAAAACTTCCCATGCATACAAAAAAACTTGAGATCAAAAAGTACTGGTCAGCTCAGTCTATGGTTGAACAGGGGCTTATGTCGCCCTTTGAAGGTTCTGATAATGAGGCGGTTGAGCAGTTGGATAACCTGCTTCGTGATGCAGTAAAATGCCGATCGATATCGGACGTGCCTTTAGGGGCGTTTTTGTCCGGCGGCATTGATTCATCTACTGTCGTCGCCTTAATGCAGGCGCAAAGTAGCAGGCCTGTATTGACATTTTCCATTGGCTCTGCCTATTCAGGATTTAATGAAGCAGAGGATGCCAAAGCTGTGGCGAATCATTTAGGGACTGTTCATACAGAGCTTTATATAACTCCTGAGCAGGCAATGGCGGTTATTCCAAAATTGCCGACGCTTTACGATGAGCCATTTGCCGATTCGTCACAAATTCCCACTTTTCTGGTGTCTGAACTTGCACGGGAAAATGTGACTGTTTCTCTTTCAGGAGACGGCGGGGATGAATTATTCGGAGGATATAACCGCCATACCTGGGCACCTCGAATATGGAACAAGATCGGACGTTGGCCGCAATCTTTTCGCGAAGGCTTGGCAAAAGCTATTGTCTATTTATCACCTGAAACATGGGATGCAATTTTTCAAAAAATCAATTTTGTGTTCCCAGGCATGTTTAATCATCGTATGCCCGGCTACAAGATGCAAAAGCTGGCTGAAGTCCTGGCAGCTGATTCTGATGCCGAAATGTATAAGATATTGACCTCTCACTGGAAAGAGCCATCTGCACTGGTATTGGGGGGAGAAGAACCGCCTTCTATGTGGGGCAATTCAGGCGGCAAGATGCTAACGGATGATTTTGCGCATTATATGATGCTAATGGATTTGATAAACTACCTGCCGAATGATATCCTGACCAAAGTGGATCGTGCTAGTATGGGAGTTAGTCTGGAAGCAAGAGTTCCTATTCTTGATCACAGGGTTGTGGAGTTTGCTTGGCGATTACCACTTGATATGAAGATTAGAAACGATCAAGGTAAGTGGATACTGCGGCAAATACTTTATAAATATGTGCCCAAAAAACTGGTAGAGCGTCCGAAGAGCGGGTTTGGTATTCCAATCGATTCATGGCTGCGAGGGCCGTTGCGTGACTGGGCTGAGGAATTGATTGATGAGTCGAAACTACGGCAGGAGGGATTTTTCAACCCTTCACCGATCAGACAAAAGTGGGCAGAACATTTATCAGGGAAAAGAAACTGGGCATATCATCTCTGGGATGTGTTGATGTTCCAGGCGTGGCTAGAAAACAATAAATAGTGGCTAAGATTATTGTCATAGGCAGTTTTGCTGAATCACTTATCAATTTTCGAGGGCCTCTCCTACGAGAGATGGTTAGTAGGGGTCATGAGGTTTTTGCATGTGCCCCTGATGCATCGCTTGATATTCAGGAAAAGCTTAAGGCATTCGGGGTTGCGTATCGGAATATACCCATTGACAGGACAGGTCTAGATTTTGTTAGAGATATTTACACAATTTTCAGGCTGGTTTCTCTTTTTCGTGAAGTAAAGCCGGATAAAGTTTTGGCTTATACGATAAAACCTGTTCTTTACAGCTCTTTGGCAGCTCGTGTAATTGGCCTGCGAGGAATGTATTCAATGATTACAGGCTTAGGCTATGCTTTTTCTGACAGTGACAGTTTCAAACATAAAACAGTTTCTATTATTGTAAATAGCTTGTATAAACAGGCCTTGAAATCCAATATGGGTATGTTTTTTCAAAACCCTGATGATTTGGAGGAATTCAAGGCAAGAGGACTGATTCCTGAAAGGACAAAGGTCGTCATTATTAATGGGTCGGGTGTTAACCTGAGTTACTTCGGCCCGACACCTTTACC
>JALTEL010000252.1 GCA_027073945.1 Caldifarciminota bacterium
CGGCAAAATAAGCGTATCATCCGGCGTAGCATCTACATTCTTTATTTCTCCGAAAGTCCACGAGAAATCATAGTGAAAAGGGATTACAGTAAAATTGGAATATGCATAATCTGGAAAATGCAGGAATACGTAAGTGGTAGAATCCGCATAGTTATAATGAGCCTTTATCCAATCGGGTCTTGAATTCAGATTTATGTGGTTTCTGTATGTGAAGCTGCCTGATAAAGTGTCAAAAGCATATACATACAGATAATAGGGAGATAGGTCATGCACTGCAAAAACGACATCCTGGTTGTACTTGTCCACTACTGCATCATATGTAATAAAGTTTCCATCTGTGGTATCGGAATGAGCCACAAACAGGTCATTGCCCCATGCAAACAACAGCACAGGAGCAAGCAGCAACATCATTATTTTTTTCATATGAACCTCCTTGTTTTTGCTGCTACGATTCTATAATCATTTCAAAGCTCAATTATACAGTATGCGGGTTGTTTTGTCAGGCCAAATGTGCCTGCAGAAATAATAAAATTCATTTTCCCTGTTTTGTTAGTGATGCTGAATATTTGTAGCAAATATAGTATAAGCGGGCTGTTCTCGTTTCTTAATAACTCGTTGTTAAGTTTGCAATTGGTCATTGAATTATTTAATAGTAGTTGATAGTTCATATATTATGCGTTATAATGTTAGACATGGCTAACAAATATGGTGTGTGGCGCGGTAAGGAAAGTTCTCTGGGGCAGAGCAAGGAAGATTACTTAAAGACCATATATTTGTTGTCACGCAATGGGAAATCCACAAGAATAACGGATATATCCGTTAAACTGCATGTCAGCAAAGCTTCAGTTGTTTCTGCAATACACACGCTCTCACGTCTTGGGTTTGTTATACATGAAAAATATGGCAATGTTAAGCTTACAGTGCTTGGTGAGCAAAAAGCGCGTGAACTCAATAAAAGACATGAGGTTTTATCTTTTTTTATAAAGGATATTTTGAAGCTGCCGCAGCGTATTGCTGAGCGTGATGCCTGCAATCTGGAGCATTATACGAGTCAGGAGACCATTGAAAGAATTGTACAATTCATTGAGTTTGTTAAAAAATGTCCGCAGGAAGAAGCTGAATGGCTGAGGGGCTTTGACTCTTATGTTACAAAGGGGGCTAAGTAATGAAGAAATTATCGGAACTAAAAAAGGGTGAGCGGGGAAAAGTGCTGAAAGTTACAGGAGAACCGTATGTGAAAAACAGACTGCTCACCATGGGAATAATACCCGGTACAGAAGTTGTCGTTTCCAAGCTTGCACCTCTGGGTGACCCGATGGATATTATTGTGAAAGGCTACCATCTTTCTCTGAGAAAGGAAGAAGCTCGGTGTATAGAGGTAGAAGTGATATGATGCCTCTGATATTCGCAAGACCAGGGCAAAGAGTTAAAATAGTTAGTGTTTCGGGTGGCAGAGGATTTGTGGCAAGATTGAGTAAAATGGGTTTGCAAATTGGAAGTGTCGTTGAAGTTGTACAGGCTCAAGGAGCAGGACCGGTGATTGTAAAAGCAGGAAACATAAGGATTGGCATAGGGATTGGCATGGCAGGGAAAATACTGGTCACGGAGATGTAATCTGTGCGTAAGATAAAAGTTGCACTTGCGGGAAATCCCAATTCTGGGAAAACTTCCATTTTTAACGAGCTAACTGGTTCACATCAGCATGTGGGTAATTGGCCTGGGGTCACTGTGGCCAAAAAAGAAGGACAGTTCAGGTATGGAGATGTGAGTGTTGAAGTCGTTGACCTTCCTGGCACTTATAGTCTTTCTCCGTATTCCATTGACGAGAGAATAGCAAGGGATTTTATAGTAAAAGAAAAACCTGATATTGTCGTGGTGATTGTTGACAGTTCAAATTTTGATAGAAACCTGTACTTCCTGACAGAGATACTGGAACTCACAGGTGCTGCTGTAGTAGCACTTAATATGACCGATATTATCAGAAAGAAGGGAGTGACAATAGACACACAAACATTATCCAGGGTGCTGAAAGTTCCGATTGTTGAAACCGTGGGAAACAAAGGAATTGGCATAGAGAAACTGAAGCAGACCATTGTTGAATGGGCTTCTATCTACAGAAAGCATGCGCCAGAGGCTTTGGAGCTTGATTACGGAAGGGATTTGAATAAGAGGATAGATGCCCTAACAGAGCAGTTAGATGCATGTAATCTTCCATTTAAAAGCCATTGGGCGGCTGTCAAATTAATGGAAGATGACAGAGATATAGAGGAGTGTATAAAGAAAACCCCAACCTGTGGGCCTGTGCTGGAGTCTGCAGCACTCTTCAGAGAAGAAATAGAATCCATCACAGGTGAAGAGCCTGCTACAAGGGTAATCGCAAGAAGATATGGCTTCGGACATGGACTTATAAAAGAGGTTGTGACAGAGACGAGAGTGGTTGATAAAGAAATAGAGTTAACTGACAAACTTGATAGGTTCTTTACAAACAGATATGTAGGTATCCCGGTGTTCCTTATTATCATGTGGCTTGCATTTCAACTTGTATTTAAAATTGGCAACCCCCTTGCTGATTTGCTGAACATTTTCTTTACCTGGCTTGGAAATATAACATCTTCGGCTCTTTCTGCCCTGCATTCTCCTGCATTTATCACATCATTATTGGTAAATGGCATTATAGGAGGTGTTGGTTCTGTGGTTGTATTTTTGCCCAATATAATGCTTCTTTATATTGTTATTGCTTTTCTTGAAGATACAGGGTATATGGCAAGAGCCGCATTTGTAATGGACAGGGTAATGCATGCGTTAGGGCTTCACGGGAAGTCCTTTATTCCAATGGTAATATCTTTTGGCTGCAATATTCCCGGTATTCTATCAACAAGAACACTGAAATCCGAAAAAGACAGAATTTTAACCATACTTATCATTCCACTTATGTCATGTTCTGCAAGACTTCCCATATATGTATTGTTTGCATCTGCATTCTTTCCGGGGAAGGAGGGAAATATAATATTTCTCATGTACACGATAGGTATTGTGCTGGCCATTGCTATGGCCAGAATTTTTAAGGCTCTGTTTTTTAAGGCAAAAACAGCTCCTTTGATTATGGAGCTACCTCCATATAGAATGCCCCAGTTTTCCGGTGTTGTCATCCATATGTGGGAGAGAAGTCTTATGTTTCTCAAAAAGGCAGGCACGGTTATTTTGCTTGCCGTCGTGTTTATCTGGGCTTTATCATCTTTACCTCCGGGTGTATCATATGCCTCAAAATCTTCTCTGGTTGGACAGATAGGAGTGATATTCGCTCCGTTGCTCAAGCCAGCAGGATTTGGAATATGGCAGGCTGCAGTTGCTCTCGTATTCGGATTTCTTGCCAAGGAGATAGTTGTGGGTACGCTTGGCACGCTTCTGGGTGCACAGGGAGCAGCATTAAAAACAGCATTAACTGCTTATTTTACACCACTTTCTGCCTTCAGCTTTATGTTGATGTCTCTCATATACGTTCCCTGCATTGCTGCAGTATCTGCTATCTGGAAAGAAACTAACCTGAAATGGGCATTATTTACTGTGCTTTACAGTATAGTGCTTGGATGGAGTGTATCTGTCATTGTTTATCAAATAGGCAGTTTGTTTTAATTTTTAATATTTGCAGACTTATAAATTCTGCAATTTCTGGATTTATAACTGCTTAATTTCAATGTATTTCTATAAACATCTTGACCATGTGGACATATTAAGTTATCTTATTAACACATCTATTAAGGAGGATTTAATGGCGCATAAAGATGTTGAAGTAAAGATAAATAAGGATTACTGCAAAAAATGTGAAATATGCGTAAATATATGTCCAACCCATGTTTTTGCGCTTGATAATGAAGGCTATCCTGAAGTGGTGAATAATGATGCCTGCATAGATTGCGGTCTGTGCGAGACGCATTGCCCTGACTTTGCAGTATGGATAAAACATAAGGAAGAGGAAGATAAACATCCCCTGCTTGATTATTTAAGACTTGCGCACATGCCCACTGTATGGTGCCCCGGATGCGGTATAGGTATAGTTTTTCAATCTCTTTTAAGAGTGGTAAAAAAAATGGGCATACCCAAAGATAAAATAGTTTTTGTTTCAGGCATAGGATGTACTGCAAGGGCTCCCGGGTATGCGGATTTCAATACTCTGCACACTACTCATGGTAGAGCACTGGCATTTGCAACAGGGGTAAAACTTGCGAATCCCGAATTAACGGTTATTGCCATATTGGGCGATGGAGACGGATTAGCCATAGGTGGTAACCATATCATACACGCTGCAAGAAGGAATATCGATATAACCGCAGTGCTTGTAAATAATTTTAATTACGGTATGACAGGAGGGCAGGTATCTCCGACAACACCGGATGGCTCATATACCACGACAACACCTTACGGGCAGCTTGAACCACAGTTTGATTCAACCGAACTGGTGAAGGGTGCAGGGGCAAACTATGTTGCGAGAGGTACTGCCTATCATATTAAACTGACTGATAAACTTATAGAAGATGGGATTAAGACTACGGGTTTTTCATTTATTGAGGTGGTAAGTCAATGTCCTACGTATTATGGCAGGTTCAACAAAAAGCCCCAGCCTTTTGATATGCTGGAATGGCAAAAGAAAATTGTGGCCAGGAACCCTGAACAGGGCCAGTATAAACTTGGATTGGTCTACAGGGGGAATAAGATGGGTATAGTTGAAGGTATAGAAAAACTTAAGGAGAGGTTTAAAAATGGATAGAGAAATTAGCCAGATAACATTATCCGGTGCAGGGGGACAGGGCATAGTTCTTGCGGGACTTGTTATTTCTTATGCGGCCGGAATTCTGGAGGGCAAAGAAGTTGTGCAGACAATTGCATATGGTCCTGAAGCAAGATTGGGCTCCTCAAGGTCTGATGTAATTATATCCACACACCCTATTGCATACCCCAAAGTGAAGAATCCTGACATAATGTTGATTCTTAACCAGGAATCTTATAACAAACTTCATGAAAACCTGAAAGAAGGCGGCATGCTTATTGTTGATTCAACTTTTGTTAAGGGAGTTAGCGAAAAAGGTGCCTTCAAGGTGGATTTCTCACGCTTATCTAAAGAAACAATGGGTATAGCCCAGGTAGCCAATATGATGATGCTTGGCTTCATGACAGAACTTTCTGGACTTCTAAAAATAAAAGATTTAGAGCAGGCTATACGCGATAAAGTTAAAAAGAATTTTGTTGATATAAATCTACAGGCTGTTAAAAAAGGAGTTGAAATTGCAAAGAACTTTGTTGATGATAAAGCCTGATGCTACAGGAAAAAAGGTTATAGGCAGAATAATATCGGCTGTTGAATCTGAATTTGATATAATTGGCATAAGGATGAAGAAATTTACCATACAACAGGGCCGTGCCTTCTACGCTGTACACAAAGATAAGCCATTTTATGATAATCTCGTGCAATTTATCACACGAGGTCCTGTTGTTGGCTTACTTTTGGAAGGGGAGAATGTTATTGAAAGAGTGAGAAGTTTTATAGGTGCTACTGACCCTAAAAAGGCCATGCCCGGCACCATCCGTAGTTTATATGGTACAAGTTTAACGGAAAACGCCGTTCATGCCTCGGATTCGGAAGGTTCAGCTGCCTATGAAATACCATTTCTGTTTGATAAGGAAGATATACCGTGAAGAGCATTATAGTTCATGGTGGAGCGGGCACCATAAGTGAAGACAGCATTGAAAATGCAAAGCAGGGCGTTAGACTGGCCGCCCAGGCTGGCTATAATGTACTTTTGAAATCAAATAGTGCTGTTGATGCTTGCTGCGCCGCGGTGAACGCGCTTGAAGACAATCCGATTTTCAATGCAGGTACGGGTTCTGTTCTCACGCTCGACGGCAAATGCGAAATGGATGCCGCAATCATGAAGGGCTCTACCCTGGAAGCCGGTGCTATTGCTGGCATTGAGAATGTTAAAAATCCTATTTCCATTGCCAGAAAAGTCATGGAAGAAACAGACCATGTTTTGCTAATAGGAGAAGGGGCAAGTAAATTCGCCAGCGTTATGGGGTTCCCTGTATATAATCCGGTCACGGAGCACAGAAAAAAACAGTGGGCGGAACTGAAAGAAAGGCTGTTAGAGGGTAAAGATCCACACTGGAAAAGGATTAAAGACCTCATAAAAAAGCATCCTGAGCTTTTGAGGGGAACCGTGGGATGTGTTGCAATGGATGATTCCGGCGAAATAGTTGCCGGCACATCTACAGGCGGCGTTTTTCTAAAGCTTTTTGGACGCGTTGGAGATACACCATTACTTGGAGCCGGGACATATGCCACATCTTCAGGCGGTGCTTCGGCAACAGGCATAGGAGAAGGTATTATGAGAACGGTGCTTTCAAAGACCGTGTGTAATTTTATGAGAATGGACATTTCAGCACAGAGCGCCTCTGCTGCAGGTATAGACATGGTAACAAATGTAATAGGCTCCTGGGCTGGCATAATTGCCATTGACAGAAGGGGAAATATCGGTTTTGCAAAAAACACGAAATCAATGCCAGTTGCGTACATGAAAGAAAGTATGCAGAAAATTGAAGTGAGCATTTAGTGTTTCAGGCAGAAGAATATTTCAAGAATATAGAAGTAGGTAAAAAACATTTTTTGCGTAATCTTGTTATTTACCCAGTTTTCAGTAAAGTTAAGAATGCTGATATTGGCAATTACATTGCACTTGACTCTGCCATTTTAGAAAAAGATGTTGATGTATTGGAAACTGGTGATATCAATACCACACGTTTTGTAAACAGAGCAGATGCATTTGTTATCGGTATTCTTGGTGAGTCCATAATAGGAGCGATGCAGGATAGAATAGTCAATTCAACTGTAGTTATAGAGCCTGGTGCAGAGGTGATTGCACCTGTCAGTTGTATTGAGCAGAAAAGATGGTCTGGCAATGAATATTTTTCATATTCAAAATACCTTGCATATCCAGCTCTGCGAAGCTTATTACAAACAAGTGTTCATCACTCTCTTCAAAAAGGAAATCAAAGGGCATCAGATCAGCAGAGCATATGGAAATCAATAGCAGAAGCAATGAAGAGTATAAACGTTCACAGCCATACCATGTCTCTTGTTGATGCCTATGAGGGTATTAACAGTGAAATTGAGAGGTATGTTGAAGAATTTGGCGAACAAAGAACTCAATTCAGTGGTTTTATCGTTTATTCAGAGGACAGGTTCGTTTCTTTTGATTTTTTCGGCTCTGTGATGCTTTTAAATCAGTATAGAGAAAAGCTCATAAAAAGCTATGCGTTTGAGGGTGTTCTTTTGAGGTATGGAATAAAAGAGCAAAAAAACATTAACACAAAACCCGGTGTATTCAGAGATTTGCTTCAGGCCACCCCTCTTAAACATTATTCGGGAGTAGGGGCATGTGAAGAATATACTGCCACTGTTCAGAATATCTCTATATCAATAACTGTCGGGAAAGGTGGTGAAATGCTTTATGCTACCGCACTTCCCGAGTATACTTACGATTCCTGACAGGGATTTTTAAACATATTCTTGACTATACAACTTTAAGTCTTTATAATTAAATAACTTTCAAACAAAGGAGGTAAAATGAAAAAATCAGATCTGGTGGATATGATAGCAGAAGATACAGGACTAACCAAAAAAGATGTATATCTAATAATAAACGGGTTCATAAATACCGTGAAAAAAGCATTGCAGGAAGGTGAGCGTGTTGACCTCAGAGGCTTCGGTATATTTGAGGTTGTAGAGCGGAAACAGAGAGTAGGAAGAAATCCAAGAACACTGGAAAAGGTAATTATACCAACAAGAAAAGTTGCCGTATTCAAGCCCTCTCGCCTCTTTAAGGTGATAGAGGAGGATTAAAATGCCCTGTGGCAGGAAGCGGAAAAGAAGAAAAATAAAAACTCATAAACTCAAGAAGAGGAGGAAAAGAGACAGACATAAAAAGAAAAAGAGATGAGAATATGTGTTGTCTCTGATACACATATACCGCAGAGAGCCAAAGGGTTACCAGATAAACTTATTGAAGAAATTAAAAAAAGCGATGTAGTAATACATGCCGGTGATTTTACGACTTATGATGTTTATCTGGAATTATGCGCATATAAACCTGTTTTTGCGGTAAGAGGAAATATGGACGATGAGCAAATTTTCAATACACTTCCAGAAAAGAGAATAGAAAAGTTTGAAGGTGTGACAGTTGGCATATTTCATGGGATGGGAGCTCCATTTGGCATTGAGAAAAGAGTGCTTTCCAAATTTGATGATGTTAAACTTGATATTATAGTATTCGGACACAGTCACAAAAGTCTTTTTAAGAAAATGAACAATGGTGTTGTGCTCATCAATCCCGGTTCACCCACAGACAGAATTTTTGCCAAAAGAAGAACATTTGGTATACTTGAAATAACAGATAGAACATTTCAATTTGAATTGGAAGATGTACAGTAAAGCGCCTGTAGCTCAAAGGACAGAGCACGAGATTCCGGATCTCGGGGCTGTGGGTTCGAATCCCTCCAGGCGCGTAAATTGAGTGATGGATGCAAAAGAATTTGTTAAGTATCTTGATGCGTTCCTTGTCACTGACGCTATAGAGGATGTTTCATTAAACGGAGAGGTCGTTGAAAGGCGCGGAGATGTCGGAAAGGTTGCCCTTTCTGTTGATACAAGTGTTGCAGCTATAGAAAAAGCTGTGGAAGAAAATGCAGATT
>JALTEL010000253.1 GCA_027073945.1 Caldifarciminota bacterium
GAGGTAATGCTATAAAATATTATCTTATAAAAGATACTTTACCATACCAGAGCATTGCATTTGATAAACATATCGGCGCGCTGAGGCCTGCCGTTTCAGCGGTAATCTCAAAAAACGGGATACTTTATCCTGATGCCACTTGCGATATTCAAGCAGGAAATTTCAACGTGGGTTTGGGAGCAATATACAACAACACATTCAGGCCCCATGCCCACATATCTTTTAAACAAAAAAGCTTTTATATACGTGCTGAGAAGAGCATATTTTTCGCAGACGGTATTGAATCCGTATCAAGATATGGTGTCTTCTTAAAAATGACAGAAGATGCATGGAATCTCAATGCCGCTTTAAAGAGAAGAAACGATACCACCTTCTTTATAGCAAGCAATATTGTAAATGCAAACAGTGAAATTAGTTTTGAAAATTCATACTACTACAGGTACGGCAGGGGAGATGCAAAAGCAGACATATGCATAAACAGAGGATTTTACAAAGGCGAATTGAATATACGATCAAGGGCAGGCATTTTGGCCCTGCCAAACATCTCTGCATTTTTTGATGTCAGTATTTTGCTGTTCAGAGCATTACGGATATTCTACATATCAAACAGCGATACTTACAGATTCGGTCTTGTTGCAAAGCTGGTAAATTGATATGAAGAGATTTGTGCCCGATATAATACTTGCGGAATATGCACAGAGGCACTTGCATGGGGAATTTGATGCATTTGCCGTGTTTGCGGATGTATCCGGCTTTACAAAGCTTACGTCAGCCTTGCAATCAAAAGGTAGAGAAGGTGCGGAAATCATATCCTATGTGTTGAATAATATTTACAAACCTGTGATAGATTGTATATACAAAAATAACGGATTTATATCTTCTTTCGCAGGAGATGCTTTTACAGCACTATTTCCATACGTAAACAAAACCGACATGTCAAAGATAGCCTTACTGCTCAGGGATATTTTCAAATCGCAGAGTATCCAGAAAACGCATTTAGGCACATTTAACTTTGGTGTAAAGATAGGGGTCGGATACGGAAGGGTATTATTCAGAATTGTTGAGAATAAAGGAAAAGCTGCTTACTATTTTTACGGTAATGCTATAAAAGCAGCTGCCGATATGGAGGCTGCCTGCACATCAGGCGAGGTTAAAATGCAAAACACCTCGGCAAAATCCATGGAAAAATCCTCACCACCAACTGTTCACAAGAAATTGCAGGGTATTCAACAAAAGTTTTATACACAGGATGTGCTCAATTTTAAAGGTTACGGCGAGTTCAGGAACGTGGTCTCTGTATTTTTATCCGTAAAGGAACATTATGTTAAAAGAGTTATTGAACATATACTTGCCAATGCTTACGGCGGTTATCTCAACAAAGTGGACTTCGGTGACAAAGGTTATGTTATTCTGGTTGCATTCGGAGCACCCATTCAAACTGAAGAAGACATAAAAAAGGCTCTGATTTTTTCATTGGACATAATAGAACAATTCGGAGATAACGTTCGTATCGGGCTCTCTTACGGCACTGTGTATGCAGGTATAATAGGTTCTTATAAAAGACAGGAATATACCGTACTTGGCACAAGCACAAACCTTGCAGCACGTTTAATGGGAGCTGCTTCATTCGGTGAAATTCTGGTAAATGACTCTATCAGCAAAAACGCACCTCCCTTCTTCCAGTTCAAAACAAAAGGAGCCTTAAAGCTCAAAGGGTTTAAAAACACAATAAACACCCTTTCGTTAACAGGCAGGACAATGTCTTTCATTCTCAAATCAGAGAATCCATTGTATGGCAGAAAAAATGATATACTTAAATTAATGGAGTTCGCAGGTCCGTTTGTGGATTTTTCCGTTTGTCCTGGTGTAATAGTTATAAAAGGAGAACATGGAATAGGGAAAACAGCGGTTATCAGAGAATTTCTGGATAAGCTCAGAGGCAAAAGAGAAGAATTACATCACATATATCTCAGGTTTGTTTCAAGACACGACCCTGCCCTGTTGGTTTTCAGGAATTTCTTACAGGTGTTTTTTGGCTCGGACCATATCAATATAAAGAGCAGATTTTCAAACTATCTTGCTAAATTGAAAGAGGTTTCGCCCGCTGTGTACAGAGAACTTACAGGTAAAAAAAGGTTTTTCTATTATTTTATGGGAGCTGTTACAAAAGATGATTTTATTCAAGGTCTTGATGCAAAAACACGGTATAATGCAATAATTGAAACACTCAAATATGTATTTCTATCCTATTCTCTTTTAAATAATGCTGTATTGATCTTTGATAATGCGGAAAATATGGATGATCAGAGTATAGAGCTCATGAACAGGTTAATCGGAGCATCCCGGGAGTTTCCAGTATTGCCTGTAGTATCCGGTAAGGAAATCCCTCTGTCTGCCAAAATGCAGCATAATATATTGGAGCTGAATCTGCAAGCTCTGAAGAAGTCTGATGTAAAAAGACTGCTTGAGGTGATTGCCGGTGCAAAGATAAAGAGGGAGTTTTTAAATACTGTATTTGCAAGGACACGCGGTAACCCCCTGTTTATTGAGCAGATTTTTCGTTTCCTCAGTGATAAGCAGCTCTTAAGCGTATCTCATGGTTATATTGAAATAAAAGGAGAAGTGGAGGAAC
>JALTEL010000254.1 GCA_027073945.1 Caldifarciminota bacterium
ATTGCAATATATCTTAATGGTATTTCGTTTATCCATATCTTCTTATAAGTAACCAGTTCATTAATGAAAATTATTATATCACGTGGTGTAAATTTCTTCTTAAGTCTATCAAAAATTGACAAAACTGTTGGAAATTCTTCTTCTTCAGTATCTCCAAAAGCTTCTTTGAATTTTTTTGCAAAAAAGTCTTTCCAATCTGTTAAAATAGGTGGAGTTACCCTATAGATAATAGAAAACGTTTTATTTATAAACTCACTTGTTAGGTCCGCATCACTCATAAGCGCTTTTTGAAGATGTCCTCTATCAAAAGGTATAATTATATTTATTTTATCATATTGTTCTTCAGCAAAGAATGTGTGTATTGAGGACCATATCTCTTTTACCTTTTCAGGAGGCAGCCTATCCATATTATCATAGACAATAATTAATTCTTTTTCTGTTAGGCCTTTTGAAATTGATTTTATCCACTCTTTAAACTCTTTTACAGAAGATTCTAAATCAGAAAATATTTCATATGTTGTATTTTCTAATTCTTTTCCTTTGAATATGAAAAATAATTCTGATATATTTATCCATTTTTTATTTTTTGCTGAGGCCCATAAATAAGCTATAAAAGAAAAAATAACTGGGGAAAGTGGAATAAGGAGCCTTTTCCACCATTCAGTATTTTTATCAAACAGAATGTCAGCTATAAGTGTAAATATTGGTGTTAGAATTAAAACAATGCCAACAATGATTATTCCTATACTTAATTTGGGTATGCTTGTCTTATTTGTTTCTCTTTTTCTTGCAAGAAGAAATTTAATTTTCTCTTGCCAAGTAATATTTTTCTTTTTGCCTATTAAGTCTTCATATTCAGTTTTTTTTGACAGTAAATTTTCTTGAATTAATTCTTCTGTCAATTCTTCTAAAAAAGCTCTTCTTTGAGAGTCTTCTTGATGCCCCCAAGTATCATAAACATAAATGTGATGCGATTCTTTTAATTTATTTCTCAAAATTTCAATTATGTTTGATTTGCCAGAACCCCATTCTCCTTCAATACCAATAATTCGAAGAGAATTGTTTTTATCTTTAATGTGCTCAGCAATACTTGACGCTATTCGTTCATGAGATTTACCTTCAAATTGATCTTCACCAATTGGCTTGTTTTCTATGTATCTTGGTAAATTATTATTTTCCATATATATATCTTTTGGATCTGTATTTGCATGAAGCACAATGTTTGTATAAATCTTATTGTGTTTCTTCCGCCAAATTGGGGGGCTAAACGTAATTGTATATATTTTTCTTTTATCATCTATTAACCTCCAAACCAAAACATAACAATGTCTTTTCCCAAAATATCACCTACTTGCCTAGATATCTTCCTCAAGCGTGCTACCAACCTTTGGGGTAGACATGAAGCCTGCTTGACAGTTACTCTTAAACTCCTTAATCTTGAGCCTTTTTTCCGCTGTCAGTATTACATAATAAAATAAAAAAAAATTCATGTCAATTGATTTTATCTCTTTTTCCAAATCGTCGGTGGCTTACCTTTTAATTCTCTTACATCGAAAAGGAGCTTTTTAAATTTTTACCTATTTCTATATTCACCGATTTTCCAGCAGCTTTCAATTAACCATATTTAGTAAAAAAACATGAGCATTAACAAACAAATCATCTCCCATTATTTTGGTTGAGTTTTAATCCTCATTTTTAACTTCTTTTATCATTTCGAACTAATAGCCAAGCTCACCTGCGTGGGAAAAAACCTATCTGCGTGCAATGTATAGGTAAGCAGCTAAATAACAATCAGGGAAAGTGATTTGTTATCCCTTTAAATTTCATTTCTGTTCTTTGAGAATTGTTTTTATATCCTGAAAATGTGTTTCGACAAACCGAATACTTGTATAACGCTTTCCAAGTTTTATTGGTATTTCAACATCTTCCGAATTAATCAACTCGTTTTTCAAAGATTCCATGGCATCCTCATCATTTTTCACAAATTCCTTGTACATAGCTGCGCATACGGGACACAGAGCTATGAATTGCGCTTCATGTTCCTTAGTGAAATAATCTCTGGAAAGTGCTTCCACCGCCTCGAAATAGTATTTCCCATTGCGTTTCTTAAAAGGCATCTCTTCCTTACAGATCTGGCAAATCATTTGGTCATTATTATTTGTATAGGCCATTCTGAGATAAGTTTCTTTATCAATGGTGTTGGCAGTAGTCAGTACGCTTCTGTTCCGTTTCTTGTATTCCTTCTCAGGAGCATCATCTATTTGTTCCACAACTTTTTCCTTTCGTCGTTCAGGATTCGCAGAGGAACTTGATGGGAATTCTGGCTTTTCTTTCTTCGCTAAAATAGCCTTAACTTTTTCATACTCTTTAGGATATTCTTTAAGTCGATTGATTAAATCTATATCATCCATTGAAATGCCTACTTCTTCCGCGAGTTTGGCGACAACATCTTTTTTCATCCCTAACTGATTCGCCAATTTTTCATCACAAACGAATGATTCCGGCAGATCTTCGAGTTTGAGTTCAGCGGGTTTATGAAAGTTACCATGCTTATTTGGAAGCCAAGGGTTTTCTATTAATAAGTTGCCGAAATCTGACGTTAATTCCTCTTCTTCGTAAACGCTTGCATTCGGTGAAAAATCTTGTCGACTTGATTTCAGAATTTTGCCCTTAATACAATGACTGTACTTTACCGCTATTTCGTTCCAAATTATTTTGCTCCTTTCAAATAGGGGATTCTTTATTGCATATTGGATTCCTTCTATTTGAATATTTGGATCAAAACTTTTTAATCCCTTCCAATAATTTCCCTTCTGATAACCAAGATCTATATCATGATAGTCTCGAAAAATAGACATAATTTGCGATTTTTCTGTTTTTTGTATATTAAACTCCTCATGAACCCCAAGTTCTTTGAACATTTCTTTAAATTTTTCGTTATATTTCGAGCTGATAAACCAAGCGTCTTTATTCCCTTTGAAATATACACTGAGTTCTTCATTCTTGAAATATAGTCGCTCCGCTTTCTTATATTCGATTTGTTGTAATACTATGTTTTCTGCACGAATAAAAGCAGTCTCTTTTAGTTTTTTCATAAGTTCTGATTTATTTTCTCTAGAGTTAGTTTCATAAGCCTTTAGTATTTTTTTTATGTCCTGGCGATGTTCATCATCTGAGATATCAGGATTAGATTGCCTGTATTTTGGAAGAACAAATTCTATCACTTCAGCAACAGCATCAGGCTTTGTGAGCCCTAATTTCTTGAGGAATTCAAGCGCCTTTTTATCTTTAGATATTTTTCTGGACACCACTGGAAACTCTGTATCATTTTCAGATGGCAAGTAAGCATTTGGCATGTCATTATCATTGAACGGTTTTACATGAGAACCGTTTTCAAGCCGAATAAAACTTTTATTCCGTAAAGGACCATTTGGGATGGACCAAGAACCGTTACCTTTCTTCCAGAGCGCTTCCTGGCCATTAAGAAATCGATAAAAGGCAATCATCCATTCGTCTGACTGATTCTTCAAAAATGCAGCTGTTGTTTTTCGAGCGAAGCCATCAGGCGTAATTTCCTCAACATTAAGTTTATTAATCAGATATGACCGTAAATCTGGCGTCCTATCTTGAGTAATTTCACCTGAAAGCCATTTGACTGTTTCTTTAGAAGAAAACAGCTCTTGCAACTGATTCGGGGACAGCAATTTCCTAAGTTCGGCACCGCGGGCCAGCTTAGCATTTCTTGCAGAGACAAAGGTTCCATCATCTGTTGGAAGTAGTTCCTGGTCCTTAAAGGCATCATGGAGCGCCTCAATAATTGGATAGAATATACTGTATTCATTAATCTCATTCATGCGCTTCGCAAATGCTTCAAGTAGTTCGACGGTTAACAGATTTTTCTCTTTCAATAGTGGCAGCTTATCTGCAACCAAATTGGCGACACATTTCATCAGCCATCGGTTCCATGGTACATCCTGAATATCCTCACGGGAACTTGGCAAAATGAAATCAGCATTGATTAAAAAAGGCAAACCAGTATTTGATCGGACCGGCAGGTACGCAAAGATTTTACCCATGTTATCTTTATTGTCATCTACCGGAAACGCAACAATAACATCTCTTTCATTTATATCTGCCCTTTTTTCATGGCTTACATCTTTTGGTCTATCAACAGTTTGGGTGAATAGTAGGAATTCTTTTACCTCGGAATATGACGCTCCCTGTTTTGTTCCCTTAATTAGAAGTTGTATGTGAGGTGCCTTCGAACCATCTTTTAAGATTGTCAGATCGTCTCCATCGCCTGTTCTAATCCGAATTTCCTTAAGTTTTGATAAGAAAAGAATCGTTTCCGGCTCTATATCCTGGAGCATTCCTTCGATTTTCTCATATCCAAAATCCGGCTTGTCAAGTGGCAAAATAATCGTAGTTTGCTTTGGATCAACACCATGCGGAATGTTTTTTATCCATCTAGGCACTATATATCCCAAGCTTGTTTTTTCATTTTTCTCTGGGAAACAAAACTGATAACCGTTAGAAAAAATATGTGGTATTGTGGTGATCCGAAAAACTGATTTGAATCCTATCCCCTTTTCACCGATGTACCCCTGAAGTTTACTCTTGGTTGTTTTACCTATTGCACAGATAGCATCTACGTTATCGGGAGAAAATCCAATCTCGTTGTTTTGAACTATCAATGCACCAACGGAATTGAGAGTATTGGTTGGATCAGCTTTTACTAATCGGAAGGTAATGGATGGTTCGGTTCCCTTATAATACTCATTATCTTCAGCGTTTTGAATTAGTTCAAAAATGAAATGGGTATCTTTGGAATATAAACTTTTGGAAAGGCGTTCGATAGAATTGCTCAAATCATCAATTAAAGGATTCTGCTTGCTTGACTGGCCTTCTTCATCAAGCCAAAATTTTTCCTTACGTATTCTCTCAATATGTTCTCGCTCTTTACTCATTCCCATTTTCTCCTTCAACTTGCAGAACCCCATACGCCACCGGCTGGGCAGTAATATCTGCCCTCTCCATTGCAATATCCAATTCTTGAATGCGCCGCGCGTAATCCGCTTCGGCTCCATCAATCTGCGATTGACGCATCCGCCTGATTTTTTCATCAGTTGCTTGAGCAAATTGATCTTGCAACAGAGCAATTCTTGCTCTCTGACTGGTCGTCAAACTTTCACGTCTATATTGTGCAAGTTCCCGAGTCCGGCATTGGTGTTTTTCTCTTGCCTCCAACCAGAGCTTATAATGATATTCATCAAGTTCTTCCCATACTGATAATTCAGAGATATCACTTAAGTCGATTGGATTTTCTTCAGCTATTTCAAGAAGTTTTCCCAAATGAGCAGTAACCTGCTCCGAACTTGCAACAGGACAAAGGACCATGTCTTCTCTGATACCATGAAATTGCCATTGATAAATAGCAAACAGGTAATCTCCGGCCGGGATAGATTGATCCTTGACCTTTAATGTTGTAATAACCCGTTTCGTGATATCAAATGCTCTTGATGCCTGCCTTACTAATGGGTGCAAGGGCATGATGAACGCCGCATCGGGATTTTGGGATGCATAAGCAGCATCAAAGGTTATAGACAAGCGCTGATCGCCGCCTTTTAACCATTTTTCCCATTCCCTGTACGAAAGTGTATTCTGCCTGGGAATATTCTGAAAATCCTTCAATAATCGATTACGAGCATCCTGAGAAAGACGTAGTTTATCACCAGAAATAAAATTCTGCTCTTTTCCGAAGGTTTCCTGTAGATAATTTATAACGAGATTACGAATCGCTTTTGGAGTTAACCAAAAACTCGATGCTTTGCTAATCTCATCCTTTAATTGATCTTCCGGCAAGCGAATACCAAATAGTTCAACCTGCTTCTGTTCGAGTTCTTCCTGCTCTTGTATCAACCGGATTTGATTGTCAGCTAATTGCTGAAGCTTCTTTCGTCGTTCATCTTCACTTAGATTAAAATTCTCGGCTATGTCTTGAATTTCTCTACTAATTTCGCCGAGTATCTCTTCGCTGCCACCAAGAGCTTTATTGAAAACTCCAATACGAAGCAAACACCTTTCGTAAATATCCGCATCAACCGTTCCAGGTGTAATTAAATTAAATATGGATATACTTTCACTCTTTTGTCCCCATCTATCGATACGGCCTATACGTTGTTCAATTTTCATCGGGTTCCATGGCAAATCATAGTTTACGATACAATCACAAAATTGATAATCCAACCCTTCGCTGCCAATTTCAGAAAACAAAACAACATCTATTGCATTCTCATCTTCACGTTTTAATTCAAAACGATTTCGAATTTCCGATCTATCTTCATATGGGACATCTCCATGAATAAGTGCTACACGGAGACCATCCACCTTCAAGTGTTCATAAAGATAATTGAGAGTATGCCGAAAACTAGAAAAGAGCATTACTTTGTTATTAGTATACTCTTGTTTATCCTTTAAAATTTTCCTTAGTGCCTCAAGCTTTGGATCTTCGGAATTAAGATTACGCGCTTGTTCCAAAATGCTTTTAATTTTTTCTCCTATAGCTTTGACCGATGCATCTGTTGGAATTTCTCCCGTATCATCGATCTCTTCCCATGCCAGTTCATCGATATGACGACTAAGTATCTCATGGAGAAAAGGAACCAGACCATATAAACAGCTCGCCGCCTGCCGTCTGATTGTTGTCATCATAAATTTAACATTTGTGTCTCCATGTATCTGGCTAAATATTTCCGCTTGAATTTGAAGAATATCATCATGAAGTCTCTTTTGGCTTGGATTAAATTTGATTAGAACCGTTTCCGGTTTCCTTACCGTGAAGTCACCAATATCCCTCCTGCGGGTTCTGTTAATTATTCCGGCAAATGTATGAAGTGATTCAATGCCGTTTATGAGTTTGATGCGCTCTTCCGATGAAATACTATCGCGGGAAAGTTCATCGTGTATTCGCTTAAATTCGGGGTTGTTTCTCAACAGGGACTGACCCCATGATGTCGCAGCGGCTTCGTCAAGCGCAAGCACAACTTTTTCAGTCCATCCCATATCTTGACCGCGTGCCATATCTACGGCTCGATTTATGTAAGGATTGGGTTCTGCCATGTGCTCAAAACTCTCTTTGTCGATAATTAAATCTGGACGAAGCATTTTGAGTAAAACAAATAGATCATTACTTCCCAACTGAATCGGTGTGGCAGTCAGGAATAAGACTGCCTCAGAATTATCGCAAAAGAAATTCACAGCTTTATGTCTATACGTATTTGAATTTCGGATATGATGGGCTTCATCAACAATAACCAAGTCAAACCGAGGTGGTGGATCCAGATTCAGCAGTCCTTTCCTGTTTTTCCATTTATTATTTGAGCTTGTTCCGTGAAGAAGAACCTCATCGAACAAGGAATAGGGTATAATAGCTTTCTTATATTGCTCTGGCCAATCTCCCTCCCGATCCATCTCATTGATACAATAGCGAAGCGTTTTGCCGTCAAGATGTTTGAAATCCTCTCCAAAACGTTTCATCTCAATTTGCCATTTGCGTTCAGTTACCAATGGACGGGGACAAATGATGAGAACCGAACGAACATCCCGCCGTGCTTGCAACTCTCGAAGAATCAATCCTGCCTCAATGGTTTTCCCTACCCCGACACCATCGGCAATAAGTAATCGCGGTCGATCGGAGCGAATAAATTTAAGAACTGGCCTAAATTGGTATGGGATAAAATCAACACGAGCCGCATTAAGAGAATAAAGCGTAGATAATCCTGGATGTTGAATTTGGAGAGCGGTAAGGTAGGAATGGAACTTATGACAAGGCAAAACGATAGATTCCTTGTCTTTCCGATCTTCAGCCTGTATCTGGGAGGCATAGAATACTCGCGTCTCACCATCAATAAACACGTTGTAGCGATTTTCCGGCTTACCCGGCATAATCGACACAACTGCTCCCTTTATTTCAGGATTCGACTTTAAAGAGACAATCTGGCCAGGCTCAAATTCAACTTTTTGTATTCTTTCTTTAGGATTTATTTGCTTTTCTTTTACAGAGGCATTGGATATAGAAGTTAAGCTCTTTTTGAGCAACGATGTTTTTGCCTCGCGAATCTCCTGAATAAAAGCCTCTTCGGAGTTAATCACCATGGCGAATCGTTGCAACGTATCTAGGTCTCGATATACATCCTCCAGTGGAAACCCATCCGTACTCTTATGAGCCCATTTATTTCGAACGGTTTGCATCTCTTTAACAAAATGACGAGCCTCCGGTGTCAGATTCATATTCATAGAGATCTGGTACCAATTTTGATCTAACACCCGAAGTAAAGCGGCAAGATCCAATGATGAAAGAGAATTTATTCCTTTCTGTTTGACTCGTCGCTTTTGTTGTAAAGATAATTTATCGAGTACCATGTCTTTCCACCAGTTAGAGGAAAGTGAAGGTAATAATTGGTTAAGATAATTTGCAAGGGATTTTGCTGCTTGCTCAAGGAACTTATATAATTCTAGATCCATTTCTTTATTTATGGAGCAATGTAAGATTATTTGTGCTAGTGAAAAAATAATTAATGATTTCCATTACTCACCAAACTATGTCACTCGTTAGTCGTTATTTGTTTACTAAAAAATTTACACATTTATTATAATATTACAA
>JALTEL010000255.1 GCA_027073945.1 Caldifarciminota bacterium
CTGTTCTACATTCAGTTTATATGCAAATAAACGGCTTATCCCCATCCTGCGTGCTTTCTCTATTCTATGATTCCCATCAATCAAATTATAATGACCGGGAGAAATTTCAGCTAATAATACTGGGCAAGAAACATCAACCGAATCTATATATGATTCATTGATAGATGAAAAAGATTGGGGAAAATCAGCCACCGTTATTTCTACAAGATCAATTTCATCAGAATTGTTTTTTATATACTCGAGCATCTTTGTGATATTAAATACAAAAATGCCGTTATGAAACAGTTCGTCGCCTTTATTAACGGGACACGGGATGAAGTTGTCATTTGCTTCTATCTTTTCGGCGGATTGAAGTCTCTCCAAATCAAAATTTGATCTTTTCACCATCACCTCTTGCTATACTTGCGCTTTTTCTGCAGGAGTATCACTAACTTTTCCATAGGCCTAACGTCATGGGTCAGTTGCCGCCAATGGAGCGCCAGCGGAATAGCGGTCAGGTGCAGCGATTTGTTAGCAAAAACTATTTTCTGCCTTCAAACAGGCTACAAATCGCAGACGTCCATTTTATAGCATCATACGCTGTTTGCCTGAGAGCTGGCCTTGACCCATGTGTATCTCCCATAGCACGTCTTAATATTTGCAATGCATGTGTTGCATGATTAGTTGTTTTTCTTATTTCTGCAATTAATTCAGAGGAATCTTCTGACATTCCTAGTTCACGGAACTCTTCTTCCATATGCTCAAAAATAAGTAATTGCTTAGCTGCAGTGTTAACTTTTGCTTGAAAAGAAACTCTTCCTGGATCTCCTAAGTCATGTTCCTTGTAAATATTTTGCATAAGTATGTCTACTGCGCCACAAGCAGAGGTTATTGCCCCACTATAATCACCATTAATCAACCTGGATGTCGCTCTAGCAACTTCAGATGCTGAATCTGATGGTAGAAAATTAGATTCCCTTTGATCTAAAAGATCAATTGGAATAAATGAACCGCCTATGAATTGATAACCATGCTTTCCAAGAATTTCTTGAACTCTATCTGCTAATTCTTGGTTTTGCCCTACCAGGCGTTCAGCTATTATGCAAAGAGCCCTTTGTTTTGATATATTGTCAAGTTCCACAAAAAGTTTGTCGATAGCAGGCATTACTTCGGCTCGGCTCCCAAGACCGGTTCGAGCTTCCGATTTTGATGGTATCCTAGATACATCAATACCCGCTGCGGCCACTGTATTTCTGATGTTTTGAACAGATAGGTTATTTAATTCAGATCTAAGCGCACCATAGAGTCGCGTGATTTTATCTGGTGCTAGAGTAGAGTTTTCATTCATTTGCATCACATTAATTAAGTCTAACGTTTAAAATGAGCCAATAAATTGCCCGCAGGGTAATTTATTGGCTCCACTGATTTCTTAGCTATGTTATTGAATAGGTTCAAAGTCATAAAAGTGTACCTCATCATCTCGATCCTCTTTCATATGTATGAGGTAAAATCCACTATGACCAATCAGTCGGATTTGATGATTATTAAGTAGATTTATTATCTTCTGCCGCCAATTAGAAAGATTGCTTTTATAATATTTATAATCAATCTTACGTCCCATAGGGTTACTTGCATGCATTATCGCACCACACTTTTTATAGATCTTTATAAACTCTTTCTTTGTTAAATAATCATTATTACGGTCTACAAGCTGATTTTTAACTCGTGGATCATCAGAAGGTTTCTCTACGACTGGTTTTGGATAAAAGTCAGTGTTTACACGTTCTAAATCTTTAAGCAAGTATTCTGCATTCCATGCAGTAGCAAAATTAGAATATACCTTTTCGTACTCATGCTTGTTAGCGACCAATGAAGCCATTGCTATTAGTTCAAGTATTTTACGAATTTGCAGAGCAATTGATTCCATAGTTGTAGGTTCATATAAGGCATGCCCACCACCTACAAGGAAAAAATCTATGACGCTTGTACGTCTTTTGATTTCTTCCATTACATTACAATACAAAACTATATCTGGATTCTTCATACTCTCACTCTCTAGCTAACGACCGAGCTCACCTGCCGCTATGGAGCGCAGCGGAATAGCGGTCAGGTGGAGCGCTTTGTTAGCAGGTTAAGTTGCTCTCCATCCGACCTCCGTCGCAATTCTCTTAATTTGTTGGACGAAGGCATCATTAGGCCTTTTTTGTTGAATAGATTTCTTGTCTTCGGCCGCCCATCGGTATATTTGCTCAATACTTCCATAGCCGCGCTTAAAAGCTCGTGATAGCTTTACAATATTTTCTTTAGTCGGTGGTAGTTGCAAGATCAAACGAAGCTCATCATCAGACCATGGTTTTCCCTTGTTTGACTCATCATGTCCATGGTCTCTATCAAGTTCGACAAGTATCTGCCGAGTGTATGAAACTTTTTCTTCCCAAGAGGATAAACCAGATACTTCCTCTTCAAGCAGTTGTCTTATTGTTTCCCTAAATTCTTTTTTTGTCATTATTTCTCCTCATTTTCTCCTGCTAACAATTTATTAAACATACACTTTTATACACTATAAAGCGGAGATTCGTCAAATTCTTAACTTTTTTAAAAGCATTTAACCGAAATAAAGGCGCATAGTTA
>JALTEL010000256.1 GCA_027073945.1 Caldifarciminota bacterium
AGCCGGGAATAAGCAGAGCTCTAACTCGTACCTTTTTCCCGGTTTATCCTCCCTTTTCAAATTCTTCTACAAGAATTCTTTTCGGGAAATTATCTCTCTTTATTTAATTTGGGCGCGGGAATCAACAGTTCTTATTTACAATGAACTGAGAGAGTTTAATAATCGTAGTGAAGACCGGTATAGATGGTTGATTACAAGAGAGTTAAGGAAGGTACTGCAGGCAAACCTGGCGACCCAATTCCCAATTCCGGGAATAGTTAAAGAATTGGGAGCCATGTATCATCTGGAAAATAATGAACTTCGAGTAATTAGTATCCTCTATCTATGGGAAGATTGGAAAATACTAAATAAAATTAGTTCTGTAGGAAAAGGAATCGATTTTAATAAAACAATCTCGGAATTATGTGGTCTGAGTATTACTGATTATGCTTTATTGACAACTATTAATAGTAATTTACGGAAGAAAGGATTGATCTGCGATAAAAATAGATTTATTCATAGTAATGAGGTAGGGCTTAGTCCATCATTATTACTTGCTATAGGTTCTAGAGATTTGAATCAGATTAATTCGTCATTGTATAGAGAGTCTCGGAAGGCGAAGTATAGCGTTGATCAATTTTCTGTCCCTCCATTAGAAAAAGAATTTATTCTTAATGCATTGAGGGGTAACAAGATTGTATTGATTGTTGGAGATTCCGGTGTAGGGAAAACGGAGTTTGCTTATGGAGCTGCGGAGTATCTTGGAAAGAATCTTCTGAATTTACGAATCAATTCACCTTTCTACTCCGATTATACCGGACAATCTGTTCCTCAAAATAGACTACTTATGACCAGGATAGCGTCAAGCTTAATTTGTTCTGCGAAAGAAATGTTACTAATCGATGAAGCGGATGCAATGCTCCAAAGTGCCGGAGATGTCTTGAATTCTATAGAAGGCGGAGGCGGTTATGATAAAGGAGAACTTAATTCTTTACTGGATGATATGAATATACCTGCGATTTGGATCACAAATTCAATTGAAAGAGTGCCTGTTTCTGCTTTAAGAAGGTTTGCCTATGTATATAAATTCCCACATCCCAATATGAGTGTAAGAAGTAAGATGCTAGAGGAAAAGCTGTTAGTTAATAATGATAATGAGCATCCGGATTTAATAGAGAGCATTTCAAGACGGTATTATCTTACTCCCTCAGCAATGGAACGAATGGTTGATGTTGTTAAAAGTATGGACAACAGTAACATGAGGAGTGATACTTTTTCTGTTATTGTTGAAGGGTATCTGGATACTGCAAGTAAAGGACCATTGAAGTATGATTTCCGCAAGTTGCCTTCTGCTTCCGGATCATTTGATCCTGAGTTAAGTTCAGCTTCAGTCCCATTAGATATGATTGTAAATCAAATAAGAAAGCGATCTGAGAAAAAGAAGCCAACACGTATTTTATTTGAAGGTCCTCCTGGAGGAGGTAAGACTCAATTTTCTTTATATCTTGCTTCAGTTATTGGGAAAGAGGCAATTATCAAAAAACCTTCTGACTTGCTATCGCCTTTTGTAGGAGTTGCGGAAAATAACATTAATACTATGTTCAGAGAAGCAGAAAATTCAGAAGCTGTTCTTATCCTGGATGAAGCAGATGCTCTTCTGTCTGATAGAACTTTTGCACAAAAATCATGGGAATTAAGCAGGGCATCTGAATTTTTGCAAGGGATTCAGGATTTCAAAGGGATTCTCATTGCCTGTACTAACAGAGTTGAGAGCTTGGATCCGGCGATAAGACGCAGGTTCCATCAGAGAGTTACCTTTGGAGCATTGAAAAGTACCATCATCGAAAAAGCACTTAATCATATGTTTCCAGGTGTAGGTTTCTCGCAAGAGCAAATTGAACTTTTAAAAAACGGCCCGCCAATAATGATGAGTGACATAGCCAACGCAGCAGAAATGTTCGATATGGAAGACAGCTCTGAATCGGAGATGATAATATATGATATAATGGATAATGCCAAAAACAGGGATATGAGTAATATAATAGGATTTTAAATGGAGGTTCTAAATGGGAGATATCACTTTGAAATCATTGAATATTGGGAAATACAACAAACTTGCTGTATCAGTTATGGAAGAAATAATAAAGGGTGAGAAAAAGTATAATCCGGTAGTCCTGCAGGCTGGTGTTGGAAATGGTAAAACATATTTGTTGAGAGCAGTTATAAATGAAACACGGCTTCAAGGTTCTCCTGGTAATTATATATTCACAACTTGCCAGGGTTTTATTGATGAGTTCATTGATGCTCTAAAGAATAATTCGTTGACATTGTTCAGGAGTAAATATAAAGCTGTAAAAATGCTTATTATTGATGATATACAGTTTTTGTCAGATAAAATGACAACGCAGCAGGAGCTTTCAACGATATTTGATGACTTATATCAAAATGAAGTTGAGATAATATTTTCTATTGACCGAAGTATTGAAGAGATAGGCATAAGTGATCAATTAAAAAGCAGAATCAGAGGAGGAATTACTGCTAAAATTCAAGAACCTGATTATGAAGACAGGAAACAATTGTTACAAACATGGTTAGTCAATGAAGGGGTAGAGGTTGATGAAGAAATTATAG
>JALTEL010000257.1 GCA_027073945.1 Caldifarciminota bacterium
AGGAAGGAATGACTATATCTGTGGTTATGGAAATAACTCAAACAATCAAACTCTTCATGTCGGATTTAGAAGTGACAACCACTTCACTTTTGCATTCTGGGGCAACGATCTTGATACTGCCGCCACCTACACTGACAACAATTGGCATCATTGGGTCTGCACCTATGACGCATCAACAAAAGATCGTCGGATTTATCGCGATAATGCACTTATTGCACAAAATACCGCAACATCAGATCTACTTGCTGACGGTCAACTATATATTGGCCGTGCATCGTTCGGCAATAATTTCCTCGGAATGATAGATGATTTCCTCCTGTTTGAAGATGCAATTACAGCAGATGATGTAGAGTATATCTACACAAACTCTACTGAATATGGTTGGAGTACAGGTTCAAATTATCTTACAAAGACAATTCAAAATCTTCCACCCAACAGTTCATACGACTGGAATATATCTATGAATATTGATAGTAATGTTACCGGAACAATAACAAATTACGCTGAATGTTATGCCGCCGGCGATACCAATTCAGCCAACAATCCTGATGAAGCATCCACATTAGTAACCTTACTACCGATAATAGAATTCATTACAACCAATCAGGCTGTTTCATATAACAGCCTCTCAATTATGGTTACCGGAGAAACATTTAATATTGCAGGTGATTTAAGCTGGATAAACGATATTCATCCTGAAACCACCAACTCTACATCTGCTGATTTTAATTTTTCTGCCAATAATATCGAAATCGGAAACAATCAGATTATTGTATCCGGGACAAATAGTGCAGGTCAGTCAACATCCGATGCCATAACAATATATCGCAAGACATGGGCGGAAGATGCCCCGCAAATTGCAGCCGATGCACTGATATTCCCCAGCAATGCATCAAAACTATATTCTTCCCCTGCCCCGGATATAATCTGGGATGCATCAAAAATAACCGATGATACTGACGGTACAAATCTACTGATTACAAAAATAACTATCTATGAGGAAGCTAAAACAAACTATTTGTTTGATACCGCTCTTAATGTACCCAATATATCAGGTTCAACAAAAGCGCATATTCCTGCTGGAATATGGGACGGAAAAACAAATTACGTTATAAAACTAACTGTTATTGACAGCGGTTCCGTAACCAACAGCAGAATTTTCACAGATAACAAATTTATTATTATCTCCGGCGGAGCATTTCTATCGATCAAATAGTCACAAAATCTGCACACATATCATACTCATCCTGCTCTGTATATATAACCGGAACAAAAGAGCCAGCAACGGCATCGTCAGGCACATTGGAGACAATAATATTACCATCAACTTCGGGAGCCAGCCGATCAGTTCTACCATAGAGCCTGTCCCATAGGTTTCAATGTATTGCAATTAAGAGTTTTATACCATAAATAATTCGGGCATAAGGAGTAGATTTTACTCCCAAGCCCGAAAAAAGTGTGTTATATTTTCCAAAACATTAAATTTAATAGGAGAATAACACATAATGACAATACACTATCAGCTATCCTTACGTCCAGCAATTCCTAATATTTATTATGGTGCTTCAGATTTTCGTGAATTTCGCGATCAACTTGAGTATATGGATAATTTGCTACGTTACAGTGGTGCAGGAGAATCGTTAGTTTTATTAGCATTAAAACGTTGGAAAGAAGAGTCAGTTAAAAATGGTGCAAAAGTTACCTCGACAAGCAGTCAGAGGCAACAGCGTATTCTGCATTATGCATTACGTTGCAATATTGCCCGTAACCTTACAGGTTTATCGTTTCGTGAATTCAGTATACGTCTGGCTGACAGTATGTTGTTACAATGGTTTACCGGAATAAATTTATTTGAACATAAAAAAGCAGCATCGAAAAGCAGTATTGAAAGATATGATAAATATTTTAATATTGCCGAAGTTCAAACAGCCATTGGTAAATTACTATTACGTGTTGCCGAGAATGATGGAGAGTCTGATATACCAGGTATTAAAGACTCTATTAACCTTGATAAAGTATTTGCAGACAGCACTTGCGTAAAGGCTAATATTCATTTTCCGGTTGACTGGATATTGCTTCGTGATGCAGTACGTACATTGACAAAAAGCATTGTATTAATTCGCAATCAAGGGCTGAAAAACAGGATGCCTAAACCATCTGGTTTTATTACTGATATAAATAAGCTTTGTATTAAGATGACCCACGCCCGTCGGCGACCGAACTCTAAAAAAGAGCGCAAACGTATATTAAGAGAAATGAAACATCTTACCCAAATAATACGTCGTCATGGGAAGATTTATCGTAAGCTTCTTGAAGCAGAATGGGAAAAAACAGAATGGACTGAGGCGCAGACGAGGCAGGTTCTTAATAAAATAGATAATATCTTATCCCAACTTCCACAAGCAATTAAGCAGGCACATGAACGCATAATAGGAGAGCGCAAAGTAAAGAATAATGACAAAATATTAAGTCTTTACGAAAAAGACGTACATGTTATTACTCGTGGTAAAGCTGGTGCAGAAGTTGAGTTCGGGAATGGTTTATACTTAGCCGAGCAGGAAGATGGACTTATCATTGATTGGAAACTATTTAAAGATCAACCCCCTTC
>JALTEL010000258.1 GCA_027073945.1 Caldifarciminota bacterium
TTTGAATAATCTCCCCTACATCCTTTGCATCTGTTAATGCAGTAAGTGCAAGAATAGGAACAGATTTATCAAAAAGTCTAATTTTACGCACAGCCTCTTTTCCATCCATAATAGGCATATTAATATCGGTAATAATAATATCTTGAGATTCTGATTGAGCAATACGGAGTTCTTCTTTTCCATTATCTGCAACAGAAACTTTTAAATCTATTAAGGGAAAATATTTTGCAAATATCATCTCTACTATAGAGACTAAAATATCCCTAAAATCTTTTTCATCTTCTGCTATTAATATCTTAAACTTCATCTGCTAACTCCTATTTTTTATCATCGTACTCTTGATTAAAACCGCTAATAACACAAAGTTATTAGTTATGGCTAAGGCTCAAGCTGCCAAGTTTAGTTGTTTTAACAAGATCCCTCTTGCTGCGTTAATATCTCTATCAACAATAACTTTATCATCTTTTATGATTTTTTTACCACCAAGCTTATCGTCAATAGTTCCATCCCATGAGCGTGTTTTTGATGTGTAGCTTTCGTTACAATCGACAACATGTTTCCCATATTTCTTGGCATACCACTTAATCCTAAGCTTAAAATCATAATGACCAAGAGACAGCATTTCTCGTGCTGTTCTTCGTCTAATTCTTCGCCCTTGTTTTTTTGACATCTTCTTAGTCTCAAAGGTTGGAAGAAAGATAACATCATATTTTTGAACTAATTCATATGCTAATCGGTTATGTAAATCAAGAAGTAAGTCATCCTTTTTAGACTTCAATCTATTTATCTTTAGGTTTATTCCTCTAATTCTTTCTTGATACCATTGTTTTTCAGGTTGTTTAGTATTTTCAATTAGTCGCCTTTTAGAGAGAAGTTTATCAACCTTTTTCATTAATGGAAAAAGCTTCTCTTTCGCAAAGTTGTCCCCAGCAATAATAACCTCTCTATCACTATAACAAGTTGCAAATGTTCTAACACCAGGGTCAATCGCAACACATTTTACATCGCCTTGGATATCGGCATTGACTTCTATGTGTTGTTGTACCTGAATAAACCATCTTCCTTTGTCATTAGTTATGATACATGATTTATTAATTGCCTCTTCTGGAATATCTTCGGTTAAATGAATTTTTCCTAATACTTTGACAGCAGGATTTAATCCTTTTGGCATCCTATCTATTGAAAAAGAGTGCTTTGAACCTTTTCTACTCTTAAATTTAAGTGATGAAAAGCCAGTTTTTGATCCTTTCATCTTTTTATTTTTTGCCATTACAGATTTGAATGTTGTTAAGGCTTGAAGTACCCCATTATCAACAATAATAGAATTATAGATAGCTTCTTTCTCTTCTTGTTCTCTTTTACATTGTTCTTTTATTTGTGGTCTTAAATTCTTAAACTTTCCATCTTCTCCTAAATGCTTGTTATTCAAATAACACTCCACAGCTAAATTATACGCTCTTCTGTAGAGTGCTAATGCTTGAATATACGCATCTTCATTATCAGGATAGAACCTAATCTTCTTTGAGGCTATTACTCTTTCTTCTTTCGGCAGACCTTTTGCCATAATAGGAATTGCAGAAGCTGGTAATGAAACCGATAAGCTCGTTTGTGTCGAATCTATCGGTATTAGTGTTCTCTTCCAATGAGATGATTCGTCCACCGTATAATTCGACAATCCATTTAATAAGTTGGTATCCGCTTCTCGCAAGCCTATCTTGTGAGGTAACCACAACTTCGATTGGAATGCCTGACATTGCTGATTCCAATATGGTTTTAAGTCCTTTTCGTTGAAAGTTGAAAGCGGAGGCAATATCAAACAATTGTTCGTGTTCTGGATATTCTTTGGATAGCAATTCAAGTTGTGTTGTGATACTTGACTTTTGTTTTGCTGAACTAACTCTTGCATATATAAACCTCCTTTCAATTTTTTCTTCCACCCTAAAATGACCACCTAATGTTCTACTTGGTGCTTCAATTTTTCCACTTCTTATCCAATTACGGATAGTCTGTGAGGAAACACCATATTTTTTTGCTAACTGAGTGGTTGATTTCATATTTGTATTGTACAGTTTACTTGCTTAAACTAAACTTTGCGTTTTTTGCGTTCATTCTAAACTGTATTTATAATATTTGCAATCTCTTTAAGTGTAAGACTCTGCTTCACGGCACCTAAATCCACTGCCTTTTTAGGCATTCCATAAACTATACAACTCTTTTCATCTTCAGCATAAGTTAATGCACCTGCATTTTTCATCTCTAAAAGCCCAGTTGCTCCATCATCTCCCATACCTGTAAGTATAATTCCCACACCAAATATGCCCACCTCTTTGCTCATAGAGCGAAAAAGAACATTAACGCTTGGTTTATGAGAATTGACTTTAGGATAGTTTTTAAGCGTAGCTTTATACTGAAATCCACTTTTTATAACTTCTAGGTGCATATCGCCTGGTGCGATTAATATACGCCCATGAAGGAGTGCATCACCTTCTCGTGCTTCTTTAACATTTGAAGAGGGTAAAATAGTATTTAGTCTATCTGCAAAAGAGGCTGTAAAACCTGCTGGCATATGTTGTGTTATTACTATTGGTGGATGATTTGGTT
>JALTEL010000259.1 GCA_027073945.1 Caldifarciminota bacterium
AGCTGGATGATTTGTTTCATCATTAACTGCATTAATTTCTATAGGCATTCCAACCCAATCACTTGTATTAAATCCAAATTCAAAGTTGGATGCCACATTTGCCTTCCAGAATTCAAACTCAAGCCAGCCACCATCGGTAAGATGATGTCTGAGTAGCACATGGTACTCCTTGTTGGATGTGAGCTTTCCAAGTGGAATGCTCTGGCCAGAGTAGGTAATATAATCAAAAGCAATTATAAGGTCCTCTTTATCCTGTAGAATTCCACTATCAAGGGGTTCAATTCTGCCATCTATATAGTCAACCCTGTAATCTACATCTTCCTGAAGAGCCACAGATGTATCCCTTACTATTGTGTCAGCAGTCACTGCGTTAGTAAGGGCACTTCCGAGTGTTATCGTATTTTCAGAAATAGAGCTTACAGTATTAGCATTCCCCCCAATCATAATATTGTCTCCAGGGCTGAAGTTTGTAGCATTCCTTACCTTAATAGTGGTTGCACCTGCATTCGCTGCCTCAACTACAACAGTCCCTACCTGAGCTCTAAAGGATGTAAGAACATACTTTGAAGTGTTATCTATTGCAGAAGAAAAGGCACTATCAACAGTAACAGTATGAGTTGCCCCATCATAATCTGTAATTGTCTTCTCTTCTCCTGCATTTGTTCCGTCTACAATCCTCAAGATCCACCCATTATAATAATCATCTGTATCAGAAAGGGTATCATCCACAAGGGTTGTAGTAGTACCACTATCTGCAGTCCCGGTAACTCTCGCTATAGGGGAACGCCCTATAAATGACCAATTATCCTTGTAGAGTGTGACCACCTTTTCCCAGTCACTGGACTCTTTCCCACTTACCGTATTTGTTATGTCACTCAAATCAAGCCCAAGAGCTAAAGCTAAATTCTGTGGAGAGATCTCCTCAAGGGTTGCTTTTACATTCATTGCATCAGTAATTAATACCTTTTTATCCACTCTTTGAGGGATTCCTGATACATGTTCTAAATAATCCCTTGATACACCAAAAGATGGCTCTTTTACTGAGCCCACATTTCTTCCATCAATATATAGATCTGCACTTCCTACGGTTATATATTTTGTATTTTGTACAGACATTCAACATCAACCTCCTTATACATTCAAATTGGTAACCACCCTGTAACGGATGTATTTATGAAGGACATCACTTTCAAAATCTTCTCCTTTTACTTCCTGCTGTACAACAGCAATGATAGTATCCCCTGCTTCATTTTTAAACCTTTTGCCGTCAAGAAGTGTATCAACTCGTTCTGCTATATCATCCAGATTCTCCTGTGCGAATATATCTACCTGAAAAACTTCATTCATAAAATTCATTTCTCTATCTTTTATGCCTGAGACTTCCCAGAATAAAACAGACGGCACTTCAATCTGGGTCTCAGGCCTATAGTAATAAATATGACCACTAACCATGTTATAAAGCTCAGAATCATTTATAAGGGTTTGATAGACAAGAGTTTTGCTACTTTTCATTTTTTAACCCCAATTGTCTTGCTCTTTCCTCAAAGTATTTCTTAAAACTTGCAGGAACATAATTTTTCATTTTATTCCCTTCTAAATGCATAGCAGGGCCCAGATAAGGATGTGGAGCACTCTTATATGTTCCAAATTCAACATAAGGAGCATATTTAACATTTGTCCCTACAATGATTAAAGCTCTTAAATCTCCTTCTTGCTTATAAGCACCTAACTTCTCAAAATCTTCAGGAGTCCAGTTAATATTGATAAATTGAATAGTATTTTCCTGAGCTTTTCCCTTCAATCCTTTTTGAGACAAAGAGCCCTTTAAATAAGACATATCATCAGAAGGGAGAACTGCAGTTGGCCCTATGCTTGCCCTCAATCTTCCTGTTCTCACTGGAGCAAGCATCTTTGCCTGGCTACTTGCCCTTACTCCGCATTCAAGAAGAGTATTCTTTAAAGCAAACCTTAATGCTTCCCTCACTTTTTTACTATGGAAATCAAGCTTTCCTTTAAGCTCAATCATAGATTAGCCCTCATTTCCTTGGTTAAATACGCTTCTATATGGTCAGGGAATTTATTGACATCAAAGACAACATATTCAACCTCATTAATCCTTAACTTATCATTAATCTCTATATCCACATCAGGCATAAGTAAGGCATAATAAAGCTTTTTCTCTTTTATCCCTGCTATTTCATAATCAAATCCAAAACCTTTTCCCACTCTGGCAACAGGCTCAAAATATATATTTATAGTTGAATCTACAGACCAATTTGCCTTTACCATTCCCATTTCATTGGTAGCCTTTGATTTCTTCAGCAATTCTGCCTGAGTAGGAGCATCATTAATAATTTGAAGAGTATCATCTGTCATACTCATTTTTGTTCTATCTCCTCAGTAAACACTACCTCAGTATCCACTAAATTTCCCTGGGAAGTATAAGCCATAGTTTCATATTTTTCAGCAATGCTTAATAAAGACTTTACTTTTTCGCTTTTATCAACACTTTTTGTTCCTATTTTGTATTTTTGTATAAGCTTAGCTTCATCTGTAGCAAGATTTCTAAGAGCAAAAGCAGAGGCAGCGTATATATTACCA
>JALTEL010000260.1 GCA_027073945.1 Caldifarciminota bacterium
CTATTATACTTTTAGGTGATATTTTTGATTTCTGGATTGAATATAAGAGAGTAATGCTAAAGGCATATTTCAATTTACTCTGTAAGATACGTGCTGAGATTGAAAAGGGGAAAGAGATCCATTTTATCCCGGGCAATCATGATTTTTATGATACCGATTTCCTTTCGTCAATGGGTATCATTGTCCACAAAAACGGCTTTGTTCTTGAATTGGATGAAAAAAAAATTTTTTTTCACCACGGAGATACGCTGTTTAAAAGCGGGCGGCTGAATAGATTTATTTTTGGGAATGCCGTTGTAAAAGGGATATTCAAAATAATTCATCCTGACATAGGACTTGTCCTTGCTTCAATTGTCTCTAAATTCTCAAGAAAGAAATCCAGGTCTGGTACGGTAAAAAACGTAAGCAAACGTGTCTATAGTTTATTTCGTAACTATAATGTGGTTATCACTGCACATACTCATCAGCCGTGTGTTTTTAAATGTGAAGAAGGTGTATATGCAAATCCCGGAGACTGGATTGAACATTCAACTTATCTTGTTATTGAAAATGGAACGGTAAGTCTTTATAATTATCCAAACAATTTGATAGAAAGCACAACTTGCTTTAAAATTTAGAACATGAAAAGTAAAAATTCAATCTTCATCATAGTGTCCGTAATAATAGTTGCTGCAGCCTTCATTATAGTGCTTGAAGGCTCAAATTTCCACCCGCTCAGGAAGAGTAGAGAAATAGGACTTGTAAAAGTGGAAGGTATTATAGGAAATTCCGAGCGTACTGTAAAATGGATTAAGAAACTGCGAGAGGATAAGGATATAAGAGGTATACTTCTATATGTTAGTTCTCCCGGTGGAGGAGTCGTGGCATCTGATGAGATTTACAGGGCAATAGAAAAATACAAAAAAGAAACCAGGAATCCTGTTGTTGTGTATATGTCTGTGGTTGCCGCATCTGGTGGACTTTATGTATCCTGCGGAGGTGATAAGATAGTTGCAAATCCGAATACCCTGACCGGGTCAATAGGCGTGATTGCGGAATTTCCGCAATACTATGGGCTTATGAGTAAAATAGGCATTAAAATGAATGTTATAAAATCAGGCAAGAGGAAGGACATAGGTTCTCCGTTCAGAGATATGACCCCTGATGAGAGAAATATGATGCAGGGCATAATTAACGAGACTTATAATAGATTTGTAAATATTGTAAGTAAGAGCAGGGGAATCCCGGTTGATTCGGTGAAAAAATTCGCAGACGGTTCAATTTTCACAGGTTATGATGCAAAAAATATAGGACTTGTCGATACACTCGGGGATTTTGAAGATGCCGTTGACATTCTCAAAAATATGGCTCATATAAAGGGAAAGCCCAGAATAGTATCAGCAAAAAAGCCTTTTTCCATAGTTAAATTCCTGAGTGATAATGCGAAATTGAGTAAGCAGGGGATATTCTACTTAATGCGACTATGATAAAAAGATACTTACTCCCTGAAATTGAACAGATATTCTCAAGAGAAAAAAAATTTAAGACATGGGTGCAGGTTGAGGTTGAAGTCGCGAAGGCGGAGGAAGCAATAGGCATTATTCCTGAGGGGACTGTTTTAAAATTATCAGAACAAATTGCCTCTCTTGATATACAGAGAGTTATGGAACTTACAGATAAATTGGAGGAAGAAACAGACCATGAGGTCGTTGCTTTTCTCATGGCACTTGAAAATATCTTAGGCGAACCTGCAAAGTACCTGCATTTTGGTATGACTTCCAGTGATCTGCTTGATACGGCAAATGCAATTATACTGAAAGATGCTGTTTCAAACATCCTGGACGAGCTTGAACTGCTCATAAATACGTTGAGGTTAAAAATCGTTGAGACAAAATATATTCCCATAATGGGTAGAACGCATGGCGTTTATGCAGAACCTACAAGCTTGGGGTTGAAACTACTTTCTTTTTACTCTGAGTTCCTTCGAAACAGAGAAAGGATTACAAGAACGCTTGCGGAGATTTCCTACGGAAAGGTATCCGGTGCAGTTGGGAATTACTCTCTGATACCCCCTGAGGTGGAAGAACAGGTACTCGCCAAACTGGGCCTGAAACCTGAACCTGTTTCCACACAGATAGTTCCCAGAGACAGGTACGCATTTGTCATTTCTTCTTATGCTTTACTGGCGGAGAATATAGAGAGATTTGCCCAGGAAATCCGCTTGCTTCAGAGAACAGGAACATCCGAACTCAGAGAGCCTTTTTCTGATAAACAAAGAGGCTCATCTGCAATGCCACACAAAAGAAATCCCATAAAATGCGAGAGACTGATGGGCATGGCCAGACTCATGAGAGGTTATTTAATTCCGTCCCATGAAAATATTGCTCTATGGGATGAAAGAGATATTTCGCATTCTTCGGTTGAACGAATAATCCTTCCTGATGCTTCGTGTCTGCTTTTCTATATGATAAGATTGATGCGAACCGTAGTGGAAGGGCTCTACTTTGATACAAAAAAAATAAAAGAAAATATTGATTCTTCCGGCGGATTCTATCTTTCGGAGCCTCTGCTGCTGGCTATTGTGTCAAAGGGGGTAGCGAGAAAAGATGCCTATGTATGGGTAAAAGAAGCGGCGATCAGGTCTCAAAATGAAGGCATTAGTTTTGCAGAGGCTGTTGCCGAGTCTTCGGATATCAAGAAAATTTTGACTGATGATGAAATTAGAAGAGCCCTGTCTCACAATTTCCTGAGAAACATAGACAAAATTTACAAGAGATTCGGATTGTAAGTGGAGGTTAAGGTATGAAATATCCTGTACAACAAGCAGCCATAGGTGTTATGACACTTGGTAAGTTACTTGAACGCAGTGTATCTCTGTACGGAGATAAATTGGCATTGAGAAAAAAGGTTTCGGATACCTGGTCTTCTTATACTTATACGGAATTATATGATGCTGTTGTGAAAGTAGCCCGTTTTCTCAGAGAAAATGGTTTAAAAAAGGGAGATTTAATTGGAATAATCTCTGAAAACAGGCCTGAGTGGATAATAGCATATTTTGCCATTCACTGGATTGGCGGAGTTGCAGTGCCGCTGGATTCGAGGGCCAAGCCGAGTGAGATTTTACACATTGTAAGACACAGCGGGATGAAGGCTGTATTCGCTTCCTGTCGATATCTGGACGTGTTTGCCGAAGTGGACACAGGTAAGAAATCTGTGCTTCGGTATATTATATGCCTTGATAAAAGGGAAGATTTCCAGAATTTTCCGGACATAATGAACAGATACACTGCTGGAGGAAAAATGGAGGAAGTTTCACTTGCAGACCTTGCGGTAGTACTCTATACCTCGGGCACAACAGGTAATTCCAAGGCTGTTATGCTCTCTCACAGAAATATTGTTTCAAATGTGAATTCACTTGTACAGTGTGTAGAGTTTGACAGTAATGACAGGTTCTTTTCAATTCTTCCCATTCATCATGTATATGAAGCAACTGCCGGCAATCTTCTTGCACTATCCGTCGGTGCATCAATAACTTATGCACGTTCTCTAAAGTCCAATGTTATGTTTGAGGACATTAAAGCAATAGAACCAACGATAATGCTGGTGGTTCCATTGTTGCTCGAAAAAATTTTACTCGGGATTTATAAAGGTATAAATGAATCACCTGTTTTCATAAAGGGCCTGTTTGGTTTTTTAAAAGGTACAGCCAGACTCGTAAATGTTGTTGGTAAGAACAAGGGGAATGTAATATTGTTCAAAAATATAAGAAATAAGATGGGGTTAGGCAAGATAAAATATCTTGTTTCAGGAGGCGCAGCTCTTCCTGTATGGGTTTCCAAAGGACTCTCAGAATTGGGTTTTCCTATTTTGCAGGGCTATGGCCTGTCTGAAACATCTCCCGTACTTACATTTAATCCCTCCTGCTGCCCGAAAAATGAAACCGTTGGACTGCCAGTTCCCGATGTTGAGATTCAAATAGCGGGCAAGAATTCTTCCGGAACGGGGGAAATTATTGCAAAAGGACCAAATGTTATGATGGGATACTATAAAAACAGAGAGGCTACACTCGAAGTTTTTACACCGGATGGTTTCTTTTTAACAGGGGATATCGGTTATTTTGATGAAGACGGGTATTTAATCATAACCGGTAGAAAAAAGTCCGTAATTGTCACAAGAGGGGGAAAAAATATCTTTCCCGAGGAGGTTGAATCTGTGATGCTTCAATCTCCATACATAGAGGAAATTCTCGTTTTGAGAGGCTTTAACAAGGATAATAAAAAAGAGGAAGTACATGCCATTATATATCCGAATTCAGAAGAGCTTGATAATTATTTTAATACTAAACATATCGAAAATCCCACACTGGATGATGTAAGGGCAGTCATCAAAAATGAACTGGATAAATACGGGCGCCATCTTGCAGAGTATAAGAGAATAAAAAGATTTTCCTTAAGAGACGAAGAATTTCCAAAAACCACGACAAACAAGATAAAAAGATACCTTTTTGAGGAGCAAGAATTTTAAAGTAAGGGAGGTAAAATGGCTGAAGAGGATAAAAAGGATGAAGCAGAGCAGGGAAATGAACCTGCAGAGAGTGAGATTTATCAGGGCAAAACAACTGCATGGCTTGCATATCTGGGAATTTTTCTCATTATTCCGGTTCTCCTATACCCTGAAAATAAGTTCGTCAGATTTCATGTCAGGCAGGGTATCGTCCTTCTGGGAAGTGAAATACTCTGGGTAATAGTAATCACTATTCTATCCTTTTTCCCTTTCTTAGGTTTTCTATTCCGAAGAATAATCGGCCCTCTTGGCTGGCTGGCTTTTTTAGGTATATCCATATACGGAATTATAAATGCTGTACGAGGAGAATTTAAGAAAATTCCATATGTGTACGACCTTGCCGATAAATTCAATATATACAGCTAAACTGAGCCTTATTTGAGTTTGTTTGATTGTTCCATGAATGTATGTTAAAATAATAATCAGGTCAAAAAAGAAAAGGAGGTTTTATGCATAAAAAACTTTTTATACCTGGACCGACAGAAGTCAGCAGGGAAGTGCTGGATGCTCAGGGGAAGTGGATGATAGGTCACAGAATGGAAGAATTCTCCGAGCTGTTTTACAATACCACGGAAAAAGTTAGAAAGGCTTTAGGTACGGATCATCATGTGCTTATTTACACGTCTTCTGCAACAGGTTTAATGGAGGGCACAATAAGGAATGTTGTCAAGAAGAACTACCTTTCGACCATATGCGGGGCTTTTTCAGAAAGATGGTATAAGATTGGCAAAACTTGTGGTAAAGAAGGAGATTTTATAGAGGTAGATTGGGGTAAGGCCATCAAGCCTGAAATGATAGAAGAGAAATTAAAAACGGGAAAGTACGAAGCAGTGCTTGTAACTTATAATGAAACTTCCACGGGTGTTTTGAATCCCCTTGCCGAAATAGGGGAGATGATGAAAAATTATCCCGATGTGCTCTTACTTGTTGATGCAGTCAGTGCTATGATGGGTGCCCCCATTGACATAGACGGATGGGGTATTGACGTGGTTTTTGCAAGTGTGCAGAAATGTTTTGCCATGCCGCCGGGTTTAACGGTTGCCGTTGTCAGTGACAAGGCTCTCAAAAAAGCTGAGCAGGTTAATGACAGAGGCTATTATTTTGACTTTCTGCAGATGGTGAAAAAGTATGATTCAAAACATCAGACTCCGGCCACACCGGCTGTTTCTCTGTTGCAGGCTTTAAACGTGCAGATGGACAGAATGTTAAAAGAGGGCATGGAAAACAGATATAAGAGACATAAACAGATGGCAGAATATACAAGGTCATGGGCCCTTGCCAGAGGATTTGAGATGTTTGCAGAAGCCGGATATGAATCTCCCACAGTGACAACAGTAAGAAATAATAAGGGTTTTAGTGTTGCTGATTTGAATAAAGAGCTTGGTAAAAGAGGATATGCGATATCAAATGGCTATGGGAAGCTGAAAGAGCAGACATTCAGAATAGCCCACATGGGAGATACCTCGATCTATGAGTTGAAAGAGTTGCTGTTTAATATAGGGGATATCTGGAATATATAAGTACGTAGTTTTTTTATCAGTTCTCTTGCTTTCATGCGCAGAGCGCTATATGGTTAAAGAAGGTGAGAGTGCAACACGCGATTTTATAAACCTGTATAAGCACAGTAAAGTTTATGTTACAAAAGGCAAAGTTAGGTATCATTTTGTATCCAGTACCGTTAAAATGCAGGGTATTGGGGAGTTCGTGTTAAAAGGGGATACGCTGTTCTTCACAAACAATGGAATTATATTTGGAGGTGAATATGCGATTGCGCTCAGTGACATAAAAGTCCCCGCCAGCAAATTACTATTCGGTTATTTTTTTGATAATTATGTTCCGAAAAGCCTGACTGTCATTAAAGAAATTATGAAGAACAACAGAAAAACATTTTTAATAACACTGCATGACAGAAGATATTCCTTGAGATTCAAAAAAAATAGGCTCGAGCAGATTCGCCATGGCAAAGATTACGCAGCTTTCACTTATAGAAGGGGTATGCTTTACAGCATAACCGCAAATGCCGGGAATAGATACCTGGAGGCTATTTTTGATTTCCATTGAAAGGCCGGTTAAATACTGTCCCTACTGTGGGGGCTCACTTGTTACAAAATTTGTTGATGGAAGGAGAAGATTGATATGCACACGCTGTAATACTGTTATTTACAGCAACCCTGTGCCTGTGGTGGCTAATATTCTTGTGCATAAGAATAAATTGTTACTCGTCAGGAGAAAAAAAGAACCTGCAAAGGGAGCCTGGAATTTACCAGCCGGGTTTCTTGAAGTGGAAGAAGAGCCATATATGGGAGCATTGCGTGAATTGAAGGAAGAAACAGGTCTTACAGGTGAAAAAATAAGGCTCTGTACGGTAAGCTATCAGAAAAGCAGAAGGTATCAGTCCATTGTTCTTCTGGGTTATATCGTTGAAAAATGGCATGGAAAGCTGTCTGCAGGTGATGATGCGGAAAAAGCGGCGTTTTTTGAGCTGGACAATCTGCCCACTTTACCTTTCAAATCGCATAAAACGCTTATCAGTACCTTTTTAAAAGGAGAATGCGGCGGCGCTATGGAACTTTTACCACCTGACCTTTAAGTTCTTCACGGCATAGACATCATTAAGCCTGCGCACAGGTGTGTTATGTGGCGCCTGTTGAACTACCTCCGGTTCTTTTTCTATTTCCTTTTTTATTTTCTTGAGTGCATTGGCAAATTCCTCGAGTGTGTCAACGGATTCTGTTTCCGTTGGCTCAATCATCAATGCTTCATGAACTATAAGGGGGAAGTAAATGGTAGGGGCATGAAATCCGTAATCGAGCAATCTTTTTGCTATGTCAAGGGTTTTGACTCCATATTCCTTTTTGATGTCATTTGCGCTGAGGACAAATTCGTGCATAGGTCTTGTTTTGTAAGCTACGGTGAAATCTTCTTCAAGCAAATGTTTTAAGTAATTACTGTTAATAACGGCATTCTCACTTATTTCTTTCAAGTGGTCTTTCCCTATCATCCTGATATAAGTATATGCCTTGATAAAGACGAGAAAATTCCCAAAGAAACTGTTTACCTTTCCGATTGAAAGTGGTCTGTCCGAATCGAGCTTATAATAGCCATTTTCCTTTGTCACAACCGGAATAGGCAGGAAATCGGAAAGCCTATTTTTAACGCCAACAGGTCCGCTTCCCGGTCCACCGCCTCCGTGTGGCGTTGAAAAAGTTTTGTGCAGATTGAAATGCATGACATCAAAACCTATATCCCCGGGTCTTATATAACCGAGTAAAGCGTTTAAGTTGGCTCCGTCCATATACAGCAATCCACCTTTTGAGTGAACAATCTCAGATATTTTTTTGATTTCACTTTCAAATATTCCGAGGGTATTGGGATTTGTTGTCATTAAACCTGCCACATCCTCGTTCATTTGCCCTGCAAGCACGGAAGGGTCGATCATGCCAAGTGCATTTGATTTCAGTGTTTTTGCAGTATATCCCGAGAGTGTGGTGGATGCGGGATTAGTGCCGTGCGCAGAATCGGGTACAAGTATAAACTTCCTGGGATTGCCTTTGTTTATATGATACGCGCGTATTATTTTAATACCTGTGAATTCTCCCTGCGCGCCTGCGGCAGGCTGAAGCGTAACTGCATCCATCCCGCTTATTTTTGCGAGATAGTCGGCGAGTTCAAACATTATTGCAAGAGCCCCCTGAACAGTTTCCACAGGCTGAAGAGGATGAATATTCTGAAATCCGCTTAGATTTGCCATTTCCTCATTTATTTTTGGATTGTATTTCATTGTGCATGAGCCAAGAGGGTACATGCCAATATCCACATGATAGTTGAGGTTTGACAGCCTTGTAAAATGTCTTACCACATCTATCTCAGAAAGTTCGGGAAGATTGGGTTCATCCTTTCTAAGGAATTTTTCGGAGATGAAGTTTTTTGTTTTTATCGGATGCTCACTCTCAGGCAATGTATAACCTATCTTACCACTTTTGGACCTCTCTTTTATAAGCGGCTCTTTGATTAACATAGTAAATCCTCCAATTTTTGTACTGTTGTTTTATTCTTTAAGTCCGCTTCTTGAATAGCTCTC
>JALTEL010000261.1 GCA_027073945.1 Caldifarciminota bacterium
TACTTTACCAAGGTGAATGGGGCGCCCAGGTTTTTCGCTTCTGTCATCAGCTCTTCATCTGAAAGCACAGTCAACTTTTTAATTTGTTGCATTATTTTTCTCATGTGCCGCACTGCCTCAACAACATTACCCGTACCAGCTTCTCCCTTTGTTCTTATCAGACTGGCTCCTTCGCCTATTCTTCGTAAAGCTTCACCAAGGTCCCGCGCTCCGCATACAAATGGAACAGTGAACTGGTGCTTATCAATGTGATATTCTTCATCAGCAGGGGTAAGAACCTCGCTCTCATCAACAAAATCCACACCAAGTTCCTGTAATATCTGAGCCTCTGCAAAATGTCCTATTCTGACCTTTGCCATAACAGGGATTGACACGGCATCCATAATATTCAAAATTATTTCAGGGTCTGCCATTCTGGCGACCCCTCCCTCTTTTCTTATATCTGCAGGCACTCTCTCAAGCGCCATTACAGCAACAGCGCCAGCATCTTCAGCAATCTTTGCCTGTTTACTATTTGTGACGTCCATGATAACGCCACCCTTCAACATTTCTGAAAAACCAATCTTTACTTTTGATGTTCCTTTTACCATTATTAACCTCCTTAACCTGTTAAGTATTTACTATAAAGCCTGTTAAGTCAAATAATTGCTCAGATTTACAGAGATTTTGTACACATACAGAAAATTTATTCGTAATCTACAGTTCATGTTCTAAATCTATACGGACATCCAAGACAACGAAATGCCTCATTTTTAGCATCTTCTGCGCTATAGCCCTGTTCAACGCAGTCAAATGAGCCAATTCTCTTGTTATATGGAAGAGTTTTTACCTTAATCCTTTCTTTTTTGGATAGTTTTTCCCGAAGCAGGTACGAAGGACGTATTCTCAAAGCACTGAAATACATGAAATCCTTTGTATAGTATATATAAGGATGCAATCTCCTGTGGATCGATAATGCCGCTTTCCTTCCGTCGCCAAGGGCATCAACAAGGGAAGACGAGCCTCTCACGACATCTCCACCTGCAAAAACATTGTGAATGTTTGTTTCCATGTTTTTCTTTACAATGATCCTCTCATATGCATCATACTCAATAGTGCTAAACATAGGGAAGGGATACTGTCCGGTGGCAACAATTACCATATCGGCATTTATTTCCACAAGCTCTCCTGAGTATGTTACAGTTCCGTCCCTCTCTATACTGTTTTTCTGAAGTACAACGGAGTTAACCACTCCATCCCCTGCTTTATCTTTAAAAGATATCGGAGACATTTCCAGAAGTACTTCAACCCCTTCCTCTTCCATTTCCACTATTGCCTTCTCATCTGCTTTCATATCTTCTCTTCTTCTTCTGTACACCAATTTTACACCTTTGTGAACGGATAACCTCGCTGCTGTTCTTGCAGCGTCCACGGCAACATCACCCCCACCTATTACAACAACCATGCCGTATATCTTTTTATACTTTCCGTTCCTGACATTTGCAAGGAACGACAGGGCATGCATAACATTATTTAAGTCTTCACCTTTTATATTGAGTTTACTCTCCCTGTGTGCACCGGTCGATATATACACAGCATCATAGTGCTTTATAAGCTGCTCAAGGCTTCCATTTCCGGATATATCCATACCTGTTTTCAGAACTACATTGGATGAGGAGAGTATCTCCTCAATGTCCTGCTTCAATATCTCAGCAGGCAGCCTGTAAAGTGGAATGTATTGTGCAAGTGCACCTCCGGGAGATTTTGATTTTTCAAATACATGAACCCTATAGCCAACTCTCGAGAGAAAATATGCAGCCGAAAGTCCCGAAGCTCCCGCGCCTACAACTGCTATCCTTTCCTCAAATCTCCGCGGAAAATTAAATTCAAATTGCCCTGTATTATCAACTATATATCTCTTTAATGCCCGTATTTCAACCGGGTTGTCATAACCCCTTCTTGTACAATGCAGCATACATGGTGCATGGCAAACATAAGCAAGACTCCCGACAAACGGGGTTCTGTGATAAATCAGTTCCTTTGCCTCTTTCAATTGATTTTTAACTATTAAGCCTATATAACCCGGAATATCGATACCTACAGGGCAATCCCTCTCGCATGGTGCACTTTTCTGGAAAGGCCCTGCATAAGCATCAAATATGTTGTAAACCCAGTATATCAGAATGAAAAGCAAGAACAGTACAAATCCGAAATTGTATCCGTTCCAGACCCGAACAAGCACATAAACAGAGCCTGCAAGGAATGCTTCAATAAACAACGCGGCAAATACCCTACCTCTGTACCATTGTCCAAGCCCGGGCACAATTGCAGAAAACACTGCTGCTCTTTTTCTTTTCATGATTTCTTTTTGCATTATCTGCATAGGTAATATTATAATGCTTTTTGTGCAAACAATAAAGTTTACGTTATTCCTCAAAAATAATTGCACCGAAGGGGATAATGTTTCCTCAAAATAAAGGTAACAGAAATAGAGAAACGATAAGAGTTTCAAAAACAATAGGAGGGAGCTCCCAGGATAGTGTATCCTATTATACCTTAAAAAAGGAGGAGCTCCCAATGAACATTACAATTCCCTATCAAAATCTTAAAGCA
>JALTEL010000262.1 GCA_027073945.1 Caldifarciminota bacterium
GGAAATGATTTTACGCCGTATTGTGGGCCAGTAGCTCAGCTAGGTGGAGCGAGCGGCTCTTAACCGCTCGGTCAAGGGTTCGAATCCCTTCTGGCCCGTGGAAAAAAACACGCTTTGGTAGGGATTCGCAACCTATTTTGGAAGAGTATGGCATATGTGTGGAGATTGAGGGTTTTCTTGATTTTCTATTGCTTTTGGAGGGTTGCGAGGCTTGAAATCCTATTTTCAATCTCTCTTAGATTCCGCTCGCTCGTGGAAAAATGGTAATTTGAAGGAATGGACAAAACGGTTAGATGATGTTTCTATTACTTCTGACCTTTATACTTGTGAAACAAAAAGTAAGGTTTGGCTGTGTTCTGACCATCCCAATGAGCATGAACCTGTTAAGCATTCTTATCATTGTGACGATCCTTATTGTCCTGTCTGTTCTGTTCGTAGCTGGCAACGGGAAACACTTGATATCCAGCACGTTTTTAATCAGCTGCCTTCTAATCGCTATTTCCATCTTGTCTTTACTCTGCCCGAGCCTTTGAGGTCACAGATTCGGACAAAAGACGACATTAAGAAGTTTAGAAAGGCTGTGATAGATACGGTTAAAAAATATTTTAAGGATCGTGTCCCTGGCGGTGCTTCTTCTGTTCATCTCTATGGTGATGATGAACCGGGTGTTTTAAAGCCGCACGTACATATCATTTTAGCTGGTGGTTATTTGAAAAACGGCCGTTGGAGAAGGATAAACGACAATGGTAAAGGTGGTCTGGATCTTGATCTGCTGAAATCTATCTATCTGAAGACGGTTAATAGACGTTATCATACTTCTTTTGATGTTGTAAATATCTACGCTGAGTATTTCAAAAAAACTAAGCTCTTCCATCGCTCACGATATCTGGTACATTATCCTTTTCTAATCTCTGATATAGAATTTCATTCTGACCCGAATAAGCTTGTTGTCGTGAAGCGTGAGCATGGGGAAAAGCGGTATACTGTCCTTCCTGTAACTACTGTTAAGCGTGTTGTTGAATTTGATTCAAAACGGAAAGGGCATCGGTACTCCTGGTTTGGTTTCCTTTCCTCTCAGAGTAGGAAGAAATATTATAATATCCTACATGTTGAGAGAAGAAGGAAGGAAAAACCTGTTTGCCCTGTCTGTGGTGCTGCGATGCTGTATTATGGAGAGTTTAACGAGATTACTGGTGAGTTTGTGGAGTTTCCGTTTCTTAATTCCGATTTCGCTTCTATTCTGACTTTGGATGTCAGTGCTATCTGGAAAAAGAGGCCCCCTGATGAGGCCGGTTAATCGGTTTTTCTCTTTCTTATTGCCATTGTGATATCTACCATGTCTCCCTCTTTGAGATTCTCCGCTTTAACGATAGCTGCGGGAATCGTAACGAGGAGGGAGTTTTTCCCTCTCATTCGCAGAGGAAGAGTAAACCGGTATTCTTCGCTCATTCTATCACCTTTTATATAGCCAATCGTTTGGGATTGCTTGTATTGCATTATGCAATTGTGATTCTACATCATTGAATTCACCGCTTCGATGGAGAATTTCGAAAAGGTCTTCGTCGTATATGTGTCCGCGTTTCATTGCTTCTTTGAGAGTTTCGTTGTACTCTGTAGCATAATGAGATTCAAGAAACGATTCTACCCTCTTCACGATTTTCTTAAATTCTTTCATCATATTTTTTATTAATTGTATTTCATCACGGTATGGGACTAACACAATTGCATCATTTTCATTGACCATGCCTTGAGATAGAGACAAGGAATTAAAGTCTGCAAAACCCCCATCATCTTCATGCTCATTCATCCATTGCTCCCAGTCTTCAATATATATTCCACACCATTCATGTTCCTCATTGGGGTCGAGGTTCGTCTGCTCAAGAAGTTCATCTCTCACAACAGATGCATCCCACTGCGAAATCTCTCTAATAACATCTACTATTTGCCCACATATAGCACCGTTTATTTTTACTACCCTTGCAGGCTGGGCGCTACCTTGCTCCTCTGTCTGAGGGGCGGTCTCTGTCTTGTTTTCTTTATTTGTGTTCATTCTATCACTCCTACAAGCTCCCTATATGCGCTCAACATTCTTTTTCCTTTCTCTGTTAGATACCATTTTGTATATGTCTTTGTTTTTTTATGTTGAACAAGGCCCAGTATCTGATATTCTGTTATGTTGAAAAAGAATCTTTCGCCCCTTGCTATCCGTGCCAATGTTACGCCTAATTGTTTTATTGTCTCTTTGTTTTCTTTGATGAAATTATATTGTTCCGGTGTTAAGAGGTTTGCGCCGTTTTGCGCTTTTCCGGTTGCGGTGTTTCCGCTCTTTGCTGTCATTAATACGTAGTAAGACACTGAAGTATATAAACCTTTCGTTGCTATGCGTTGCATAATACCATAAATATGCGTAAAATATGCGTTGTCATGCGTTGCAAATAAAGCTCACCTGTCCCTTGTAAACAATCCAAATCCCATTAAAAAAGGTGTGGGAGGTAGGAGAAAACGCCGCCGCCTTTTGTTCGACTTGCGCAGCGTAGCGCGCTAGTCGGCGGCGAGCGTTCCCCGTGAGGGTTCCGCACCGCCCTATT
>JALTEL010000263.1 GCA_027073945.1 Caldifarciminota bacterium
GTTTAAGCACATATTCTCTTATTTCGTCCGGATTATCTTCGGATTTTTCAGTTACTTTCCCACCAATTAATACCGGTTTGAGCATGAGCTCCTGTGGTGTTCCGCACAAAGGACATATAGGGGGCTCAGTCGAACTGGCAGGTATAACTGTATATGTCCCGCATTTGCTGCAACGGTAAACCTGTTTTTTTCCGCCAAACTTGCCTTTTTTTGCAACGGGTTTTGCTTCCATTTCAACAATATCCATGGCATAGTCAATTGTTCTCGCATTGGATATGGATGTGCCCACGCCAAAGCCCGTGGCTCCTGCTTCTTTTAATTCTTTTATGTTTTGTTCATCCAACCCACCGGACACGATAATGCCAACATGACTAAATCCGCGAATATCCAGTTCCCACCTAACTTCTCTTACTATGCGCGGAAAATCCCCCCTTCTTGAAGAAGGAGTGTCAAGCCTAACGGCTTTGAGATGTTTGATTAGTCTTGCTGCTCTTATTGCTTTGACTTTTTCATCACCATAAGTATCTATAAGTGCTATTCTCGGGATATCCGGAGGCAGTGCTTCATCATACGCCCTCCATGCATTGTCTTCGCCCATTGTTATCATCAGGGCATGAGGCATTGTTCCGCTCGGTTTTTTACCAATAGTCTCTGCGCCTATAAGACTTGAAACGCCATCACATCCGCCTATGTACGCATTCCTGTCAATGAGCGGTGCCAGAGCAGGATGCATCCTCCTTATACCAAACGAAAGTACGATAGCATCACCTGCCGCATACTTAACTCTGGCAGCTTTTGTGGCAATCCCTGATGACTGGCATATAATGCCAAGGATTGGAGTCTCAAAAACGGCAAAATCGTCATACAGCCCTTCTATATACATAACAGGGATCGGAATACCCCTGCTGTCAGTACTGTGGAAAATAGTTCCTTCGGGAAGACTGTAAAGATTTACGTTTTTACCTTCAAGCAGGTGTAAGACCTCAAAAAGTCCTGAAAATACGGCATAATTATAGTTGTCAGGTAGAGAAGAAACGGTAAATTCGGCTATCACATGCCTTTTTATACCATTTTTTCTCAATATGCTAACGGTTCTATCAAAGTAAACATCGGTTGTTAATCCTTTCTTTATATCATTATCTTTTGCAATGAAAAATTCCATTATATACCTCCGTGTTTAAAAATTTTAAATCCATTTGCCTGCATAAACAAGTAAACATTGAAAAGCACGCTACAGCAGGTTATAGAAGCTTTGATTTACTTAAATCTCACTTGACAGTTCGGTTAAAAAAATGTATATAAAACAGCTACAAAAAGGAGGAAAAATATGAGATTTGATAAATTTACGGAAAGTGCACAGCAGGCATTGATGCTGGCACAGGAGGCAATGTCGCAGTTTAAGCATAATCAACTGGATGTCGAACATATTTTTTACGGTTTGTTATTGCAAAAAGACGGCATAGTGCCGGAGATATTTGAGAAAATCGGCATACAGCCAATTGTCGTCAGAGAAAAGTTGAAAGAGTCTCTTATGAGAATGCCTCAGGTTGAATACAAAGGAGTTTCTCCGACTCAAATATACATTACTCCAAGGGCACAGGAAGTGCTTGAGCAGGCGATAAAAGAAGCTTGGCAGCTCAAAGATGAATACAGCTCAGTGGAACACATACTGCTTGCCATAGAGGCACAGGGAGGTGGGGCTTCTCACAGAATACTCAAGGAATTGGGAGTTGATAGGGAGAAAATTTACAGCGCCCTATATGATATAAGGGGTAGCCAGAGGGTTACGGAGCCGAACCCAGAAACAAAATACAATGCCCTTGATAAATTCACGTCCGACCTGACAAATCTTGCAGAGATGGGGAAACTGGATCCTGTAATAGGCAGGGTAGATGAGATAGAACGGGTTACGCAGATACTTCTGAGAAAGACAAAGAACAATCCCGTGCTAATAGGGGAGCCAGGAGTGGGGAAAACCGCTATTGTATATGGACTTGCAGAGCGTATTGTCGATAAAAAGGTGCCAGACATGCTGAAAAATAAGAGAGTGCTTTCTCTTGACATTGGTGCATTGTTGGCAGGCTCAAAATTCAGAGGGGAATTTGAAGAAAGACTTAAGGCTGTAATAGAGGAGATCAGGAAAAAAAGGGATAGCATTATACTGTTCATTGATGAGTTGCATACAATTGTTGGTGCCGGAGCTGCAGAAGGAGCCGTTGATGCTGCGAATTTGTTAAAGCCTTCTCTTGCACAGGGAGAGATAAGAATAATCGGTGCAACAACACTTGATGAATACAGGGAACACATAGAGAAAGACGGTGCACTTGAGCGCAGATTCCAGCCTGTATTTGTAAAAGAGCCTACCATCGCAGAGACCATAGAAATACTTAAAGGAATTAAAGAGAGATTTGAAATGCATCATAAGGTTAAGATAGCTGAGTCTGCATTACAGGCCGCTGCAAAGTTGTCTTCAAGGTATATAACGGGCAGAAAGCTACCTGACAAGGCAATTGACCTACTTGATGAGGCCTGTTCATTTTTGAATATTAAGCTGTCGGAAATGCCCGATGAATTAAAGGATTTGAAGGCCAGGATAGACACTTTAACAGAGCAGGGAAAGCTTGCAACTCAATACAATGATAGTGAGAAAGCAGAGAATATCAGACGTGAATTGGATACACTTTACAGAGAGTATAGTGAAAAAAAGAATGCATGGTTGAAAGAGAAAAAGATGGACGATGTTGTGGATGAAAATGATATAGCCCTTGTTGTATCTAAATGGACGGGTATACCTGCATTCAGACTGCTGGAAGATGAGGCTAAAAAACTTTTAAAAATGGAAGAAGAACTCACAAAGAGAGTAAAAGGGCAGGACAGAGCGGTTAAACTGGTCTCAGAAGCTGTAAGAAGGGCGCGTGCAGGTTTGTCCAGAAAGAATCACCCCATAGGAGTATTCATGTTCTTGGGGCCTACAGGCGTTGGAAAAACTTATCTGGCAAGGCAGCTTGCATGGTTCCTTTTTAATGATGAGGACGCACTGCTCCGTCTCGATATGTCGGAATATATGGAGAGATATGCTGTCTCAAGGATGATTGGAGCGCCTCCCGGTTATGTGGGTTATGAGAAAGGCGGACAGTTGACGGAACCTGTAAGAAGAAGGCCTTATCAGGTGATACTTTTCGATGAGATAGAAAAGGCACATCAGGATGTTTATAATGTAATGCTTCAGATATTTGATGCCGGAAGATTAACTGACGGACAGGGCAGAGTTGTGGATTTCAGTAATACGCTGATTATCATGACATCGAACATTGCTCAGGAAGTTATTTTGGGTTCGAGTCATGATAAGGGTTCTGTGGATAACATCATGCCGATTTTGAAAAAGCATTTCAAACCGGAATTTTTGAATAGAGTGGATGAATTTGTGGTATTTAACAGACTTTCAAAGGACAGCATAAAAGAAATCGTGGAAATGCAGCTTAATGAACTCTCAGTGCTCCTTCTTGAGAATGATGTGAAATTCAAATGGACTCCTGCTGTAGTTGAGCATATAGCCGATGTTGGATACAGCGAAGAATTCGGTGCCAGACCTATTAAAAGAGTGATTCAGAGAGAAATAGAGAATCCTGTATCAAAATTTATCATAGAAGGTAATGTGGGACACGGTAAGACGATTTTCTGTGATTACATAGATAATAAAATTGAACTTACGGCAAAATAATCAGTATGACTTTTTAACCCATTGTTTTGTACAGATTGTTTTGTAGGGGCAGTATAAGCACCTTTCAGTATCATCCTCAAGTGCGTATTCTGTTGAAAACGGCATGTTAATATCAGTTATTTCGTTAATCAGTTTGTTAATAACAGGAAAGTAAAGCTGCATGGCTGTGGTGCCTACGAGGCTTTTTGGTTTTTCTTTTTCTTTAATGTCCCACAGTTCAGCACGGATGTTATCAGCATCTACATTGCTAAATTTTTGCTGGTTTTGAAAAAGCATTATGTAGAATGGCAGCTGCAGGCTTTCTATATTTTTTGCCCACGATTTTCTATTGGAAAGGTCAGACTTTTCCTTTGGGTATTTTAACTTACTACCTGTTTTATAGTCAACTATTGTGTAAATTTCATTCTGCTCATGTATTCTGTCCAATCTGCCTGTTATTGTCATGCCGTCATCTGTTCTGCCGTTCAATGTCTCTTCAAGGCCGATTATGCGCATCCCACCTGCTATTTTTTTGTGCTTATCTATTATTCTTTCCATACTATAGGTGACATTATATTTTATGAGAAATAATTCACCATCCATATGTGAGCCGTAGATTTTTGAGAATTTTTGTTCGATGATTTTATTCATCCTGTGTCGGTCATTTTCTGTTATATGTATTTCTTTATCAATCCATACAGAGAAAAACTCTTTGAGTATACTGTGTACAAGCATTCCTATATCCTTGCTTTCGTATTCATCATTTGCTTCATTCTGCTCTCGCAACCTGAGAACGTAATTGAAGTAAAATCGCAAAGGGCAATTGAGGTAGGTGTCAATTGAGGTGGGTGTAAACTTAAAAGCCTTTAATCTGTCTATCATTGCATCAGTTTTCTCTATAACAGGGGGCTTACCAAACACAGTATCCGTTTTTAATATAATTTCCTGTATTTCAGGTTTATTCAGGTCACGTTCCCTTTGCTGAATATCCCAGATTAGCTTTTCAACGAATCTGCTCCTCTGTTTCTTGGTATTTTCTACAAAGTATATATGAACCTCCCCTGCTGTGTTGATTAGCGTGTCAAAGAAGTAAGCATACAACTTTTCTCTTTCTTTGTAGGTGGATATCCCTAATTTTCCTCTGACCATATCTGTCAGTATAGTGTCCTCTTTCCTGACATTGGGAAGTATCCCTTCATTTACGTCCATTACAAATACCTTTTCAAAAGAAAGACCCCTTGTTTCAAGAAAGCCCAGAATTTGCAGTCCCTTCAATGGAGAGCCGACAAATGGAACACTTTCACCTGCAAGAAAGCTGTAAAGAAATCTGAAATATACCTGCCTGTATTTCAGCTGCATTTCACTTATTTTCGATTCCTTTAATTCAAGCAGGGCAAGAAGCATTCTCTGAACAAATGGGTTGCCATACGGGTGAAGCGTTATTGTGCTTTTTTCGGACAGAAATGATATACAAAAGGACAGTTTAGATGCAAAATCGCCTATATTTGCTATATTTGTGAAGGGCCTTATGAGATGGTTGTGTATATTGGCAAGATGTTCACTTATATCAGCTTCACTTACATTATAGTCAGGCACCTTTTTAATTATGCTATGTAAAATATCCTGGTTGTTTTCAATAAGTTCCAGACTTACGAATTTGAAGCCCTCGTGACTGTTTAAATATTCGTCAATTGTATGGAATATTATTCTCGTAAGCGCGGCCTTTTCCTTTTTGAATTTTATATTTTTCACATATGGATGAAAGACAAAATTGAGATAATCGGAGGTAAAGAACCCTTCTTCCGTTTTTCTGTTTATCAGAGCATCAAGATGCCGAAGCAGTGCAAAGATTGGCGTTCTTACAAGGGGATATCCCATGGAGATATTGTACTCACATTTACAGGGCAGGGCATTTGAGACTAATGGGAACAGGTTTGATTCGTCGGGAAGGACAATGGCGTATCTGGACATATCGTGCCATGTGGAAAGCGTTTTTTGCAGGGAAAATATCTCTCTGTGTACGGAGCTTGCCCTGTGAAAATACAACCTGGGAGTTTTTTTGATGCTCTTGTTTATGTTTATATCTTTTACATTCAGGTTTTGCAGCATGTTCAGTATATCCTTGCTGAAATGTGCAAAGAAAAAGGTGTTTTCCTTACCTGATAAAACCTTAAAGACGTCTATTTCAGATGCAGTCAGTGCGTAAAATTCTGCAATTATAATGCGGGGAGGGAAATCCATTTTAGCTGCATTACTGCCTACTTTTCTGTATCTCATCGCCCTTGTTGAGAGTCTCATATCCTCTATATTTTTGTAGAATTCTCCATACACCTCTGCGTAGTTATTAAAGTCTTCTTTAAATATATCGGAAAGACCCTGACTTTCAATTATGGGCAATAATTCATATAACTGCTTTTTAGTGATTTTTTCAATGTAAAGCTCTTCAAAATCAGAGAAGAACTTAAATCCCCATGGCAGGAATTCGTCAAATTCAACGCTATTTTTATGAGAGTTGATCAGTCTGTAAATTATGGGAATAGCGTCTATAGCCTCGATTTTTCTCTCACTGAAATATCTCTCAAACCATGTGTCTATAAACTCATCCTGTGAAAAAATCTGCGGTGGAATGAAGGCCGTTTGCCATTTTTTAGCCAGTAATTTGTTTAAAAACAAAGCGGGTCTTTTCCCCGGAAATAGGATAAGAGTTTCTTTTGCAGCATCATGTGTTATGTAATTGCTTATAGCCTTTAAGAGATTTTCGTCTTTGCCTAAAAGAAAAGCTTTCATACTACTTCCACGATTTTTTTTGTATCCAGATACAGCAACAAGCCTTTTATAGGTTTTTCAGGGTAAATAGACCTTAAAATGTCCGCATAATTACTTATCTGGGATATGTGTTCACTGCTCTCAAATTTGTCAGGGTTGCCTGTTTTATAATCAATAACAGTAGCTGCATCTCTGTCAACAACCACACGGTCCATTCTATAGCGAGCACCGTTTTTATCTGTAAACTCTTTTTCATTATATATAATTCTACTCTCTTTCATAACAAACCAATTGCGTATGTCTTTATTATTCAACAAATCCATAATCAATTCCAGTGCATTCTCCTCTGGTGTGAAATTCATAAGTGACGAAGTTTTATTGATTATAGCTTCTATGTTTTTTGCATCAGTATTTGTGTATAACTCACTCATTACACGGTGATAGAAATCTCCTCTTTTTGCATCAATTATTCTACTTACAGACCATGGTCTTTCCGATTTCACATGCAGAGGGCTGCAAGACGTGGAGTCTATGCTTTCATATCTAATGCTATTTTTTCTCTTTTTAATATTTTCTTTTTGTCCGAGTGTAATATTCTCAAATAGCAGGCATTGCGGGCACTGCTTGCTGTTTGATTTATTATTAACTTTGCACGCTACAATATTATAAAGTTCATCCATTGCTCTTGTCAGTGCAACATAAATAACATTGAGCTTATCCTGATTTTTCTTGGCTTCCTCGTGCTTTTTGATATTATTCAGGGTTTTTGAGTTTTTTGATATATTTCCTGTGATATAGACATATCTCAATTTACCTTTGTCTTCGAAAATAATATCATAGCCTTTGTCGTTTCCCTTGGGTATAAAGACATTTATCACGACGGGGAATCCAAGTCCTTTTGCCTTGTGAATTGTCATGAGCTTTACAGCATTCATGTGAACGGGCACATCTCCAATAAACAATTCGCTACCAGATTTTTCGAACTCCAGAAGCAGGTGTCTTACGCTGTTTTTCCCTGCCCGTTCAAGTTCCGAAACAACATCAAGTAAATGTACAAATGCAGTATGCTCAGTAGTGAATTTGCTGAATAAATGAAAGATTGAATATATTCTGGATACCAATTCATATACAGGAAGGTATCCTACTTCATTGAATAGTTCCTCAAAAAAGGTTTCCCAGAGCCGGGGGTATGTTTCTTTGAACAAGATGTAAAGGGGTCTTTTTTGAGGAGCAGCTTGAAAAAGAAATGCTTCTATATTTTCCGGATGGGCTGATTCATAGAATATATTGCCCATAATAAAGGTGGCAAATGACAGGTCGTCAACAGGGGTCTCCAGAAATTTAAGCAGGTACTTGAGCTCTGAGATAACCTTTCTCTCTCTTATATCAGGATTGTCGTAGCTTATGGCAGGTATACCCTTTTCTATAAGCCATCCCATGATTTCCTGCGCTTCTTTTTTTTGCCTTGCGAGTATTGCAATGTCAGAATAGCTGTATCGTTCTTTTAAACCCTCAAGGATTTTTTCTATTTCTTCTCTGATTAAGGGGGACAATGCATCCTTGTTTTTGTATTCAAGTATGATCGTTTGAACATAGCCATGACTTCTGTTTTTGTCTATGGCTTTTTGCTTGTAAGTCAAAAAGCCCGCAACATCCCCGAGGCCATCTAAAATGGCATTCAATTTCTGCTTATTTTTGAATATATTTTCAACGTACGATACGATATTGCCTCCACTTCTGTAGTTCCATGCAAGGCTCTTTATCCTATTATCCACTGAAATTGATGCAAGCGGCGGTGTGTTGTTTGCCATTTGTTGTTCAAGCGATCTCATTATTTCATAGTCGGCACCGCGAAACCTGTAAATGGCTTGCTTTAAATCTCCCACTGCAAACAGAGACCCGCCTTTTGATAAAGCTTCCGTAATAAGAGGTATGAGATTGTGCCACTGCACGTATCCTATATCCTGAAATTCGTCAATAAGAAAGTGAAATAACTTATTCCCAAGCCTGAAGAATATATCCGGTATGTTTTCATCGTTTATGTAATCCCCGAGCCTTTTGTTGATTTCACCTATATGTATGGTGTTGTTCCTTGTAGAAGCATCCTTGAAATACTTTTTAAATGCATTGTAGATTTTAGAATAGTGGTAATTTTTTTGCAGGCTGTATGCGTAAGCGAGCTCATCAATTATAGCCTTCCACTGCTCGTCGTATTCGCGAGTCTCGTTTTTGGGAGTTATATTTGCACTTACAAGCTCTTTAATATCTATATTTTCTGATTCCATAAGCTGCACTATCTTGGAGTTTGTCTTATATTTCTTTCCGTACTGGTCTTTTTTACTGTACAAATCTTTAAGCTTGTTGATGCAGGTTTCAATTTTCTCTCTCTGGTCTTCCCAGTATATTTCCTTGTTGCTGCTGTTTAAGTTTTTGAACCATTCCTTTATTTTCTTCTTTATTTCGGACACGGGGTTAAGAGAGAATTTCATATATTGATTCTTACCCGCAAATTCCATCAGTATATTACTGATATTGGTGTCTTTTGTCACCCTGGACAGCATATCAAAAAATGCGTAGTCTGCAATATCGTCAAAAGATTCGACTATTTCCAGTTGAGGGGAAAGGCCCATGTCGTATGCGCAGGATTGTATGATACGATTGGCAAAGCTGTCTATTGTTCCTATGTTGAAATCTGAATAATGTTTAAGAATGTGTGACAACAAATTTCTGGCGCGTTCCTCTATTTTCCTGCTGTCCATTGAAATAACCGAATAGATATCCTCAATATCTTTGTCTTTGATGCCGAGTGCAATGGATTTAAGCCATTTAAAAACCCTGTCTCGCATTTCATTGGCTGCATTGTTTGTAAAGGTTACGGCCAGCAGATTGTTTAAATCATTGTTGGGGATTTTTTCAGACATAAGAAACTGCGCGATTCTGAGTGTGAGTGTATGCGTTTTACCAGAGCCTGCCGATGCCCGGACGAGCCATATTTGCGGGAATTTTAGCTTTGAATCAATATCCAGTAAATCATGTTTCTGCATGTTAAATTTATAAAGTATAGACAATGCAAAAGCAAATCTAAGCAAAAAACTGCTGCAAATTGTTCATACACATGCTGTGCTTTATAGTTTAACACTGATGAAAGTTCTTTTATTCGGTTCAACAGGTCTGCTTGGTGCATATTTGCAGCGGTACTTGAAGGAAAGTGGTTGCGAAGTCATACCACACACAAGAGATATATTTGACCTTGTCAGAACCGATATGATACCGGATTATATTGAAAAGATTTTTCCGGATGTTGTGATAAATGCAGCAGCACTTTCAAACGTGGACAGGTGTGAAGATGAGAAAGATAAGGCCTTTTTACTGAATGGAATAGTGCCCGGTGTGATGGCACATGCAGCGGCTCATATAAATGCACTGTTTATCCATGTATCAACGGATTACGTTTTCCCAGGTGGCAAATCTGTTTACCATGAGCATGATCTACCCAACCCTATATCCACATATGGAGAGTCAAAATTATTCGGTGAGCGTGAAGTGCAGCACAGTGGCAGGATGTATTATATAATCCGCACTTCATTATTATTCAGAGAAGGTGGCAATAATTTCCTCAGTAATATTTTTGAGAAAATAAAAAATGGCGAAGAGGTTCTCTGTACTGCTGACAGATACAGTGCGCCTACTTACGTACCCTTTCTGTCCGAGGCTATTTATGGATTTTTAGATAAGAAACTTCCTTTTGGTATATATCATGTATCCGGAGGAAAGGGCTATACTGCGTGTCAGTTTGCTGAATTGTGCGGAAGGGTTATGGGAATTAAGCCTGTGCTTAAAAAGGTATCCGGCTCCTGGCTTCACCAGAGAGCCCAAAGACCGAATACTTCCGTATTATCGATATTCAAATTTACGAAATTGACCGGTATACAACCTTTAAATCTTGAAGCATATTTAAGGAGGATGTATGAAAGAGTTTATGAAAAAAAGGCTTGATTTGCTCAGGGAAAATCTCCCGAGTTCAAAGCTACTTTCAAAAGTAGAAGAGGCAGCATCTGTTATCAAAAAAACATTCGATGCGCATCGTAAGTTGCTGTGCTGTGGCAATGGGGGAAGTGCAGCTGACGCTCAACACATTGCAGCGGAATTTGTTGTACGTTACAAGAAGGACAGAATGGCTCTGCCAGCCGTTTCTCTTACCGTAGACACATCGGTTCTAACAGCGTGCGCTAATGATTTCGGATATGAAAGGGTTTTTGAAAGGCAGATAGAGAGTATTGGGGAAAAGGGCGATACATTGCTTGCAATTTCAACTTCAGGAAATTCCCGAAATGTGAATTTAGCGGTGAAAAAGGCAAAGGAAATGGGAATGTCAGTTATTTATATGACAGGCAAAGCCACCCCACCAGTCAGTAAAGATTGCGATATCGTTCTTAATGTGGAAACGAGTTATACCCCTGTGGTTCAGGAAATACACAGGTTCTACGGGCACCTTATCGTGGAACTTGTTGAAAAAATGGAGGGATTTTAATGTTTAAATATGTGTCATTTCTGCTTGTAATATTCTCGTTTCTCAGTGCAAAAGAATACAGGGTCGGGTATGTAGATATGAACAGAGTTATATCACAGTACAAAGACCTTGCAGATGCCAGAGCAAATCTCCAGACATTTATAAGTGGATGGAGGTCTACAGCAGACAGTATCAAGAGGAAGATTGACAGTCTGGATACTTCTTTGAATACGCAAATACCCATGCTTTCGGATGAAGAAATTTTGAACAGAAGAAAGCAAATAAAAGAACTCAGGGCAGAGTACAGTGCTTTTGTAAGTTCTATCTGGGGCGATAACGGTAAATTGCAGAAGAAGACAGAGGAAATATATGCACCCTATATGGAGAAGATACACAATGCTGTATCAAAGATTGCCAAAGAGCAGGGAGTGAATCTCATGCTTGATAATTCGTCAAAGCTTGTTGTTTATACGGATAAAGAGAATGATTATACGGATATGATACTTGAAGAGTTGAACAAAGAGTATGTGAAGCCTGTTGTCAGTACGGTAAAGAAAAAAATAGGAGTTTTTCCATTCAAGGAGACGGATAACATGACAATAAAGGAACAAATCGGCAGCAAATTGCAGAATGCTTTTACCAATGGGCTAAAGAACTCTCCCAATTTTGAGACCTCACCTTCGGATGCCATTAACAAGCAAATACCACAACTTGGATTTTCGCCTACGAATATAAGTGCAATACAGGCAAAACAGGTTGCCATGACTGTGGGAATAGAATACTATATAACGGGAACATGTAAAAAACAGGGAACAAAGATCATTATACAGGCATTTCTCTACGAATCTGCAAGCGGGAAAAAGCTCGGTGATGTGCAGGGACAATGCGAGGATACTGACAATGATATTCAGGTTGCAGGCGTAAACCTTGCCCGCCAGCTAACATCAGTGCTTGTCAAGCAATAGGCACGGATTTAAAAGCAAAAATTTCTGTCATGCACCTATAATTTTATGGATAAGAGGCGGCACATCCTGTTTTTGGGATGATATCACAAAACTTTTTTCCAGTATGCTGCGAGCTTCATGCATTTTTTCATCGTTATTTGCGCGAATTTCAAAAATGATATCCCCTTTGTCTATGCTATCTCCGATTTTTTTGTTCACATAAATACCGACTTTATGGTCAATTTTATCCTCTTTTTTTGCTCTACCTGCACCTAAAAGAGAAACTGCAACACCTATGTCATAGGTGTTAAAGTTAGTTAAATAGCCGTTCTTGTTGGCGGTTATGTTATGTTTAAACTTTACGTCAAGAAAGCCCTCTTCCATTATAACATCCGGGTCTCCGCCGTGCATTTTTACCATTTCATTCCATTTTGCAAGGCCGTCCCCGTTTGTAAGCGCTTTATCGATGAGTTTTCTGCCTTCATCGTAATTTTTTACCCTGCCACCTGCAACGAGCATATAGGCTCCGAGTGTCAATGTCAATTCAGTAACATCTTCAGGCCCTTTTCCCATTAATACATTGACGGATTCTCTGACTTCAAGTGCATTTCCTACTGCTCTCCCTAAAGGTTGATTCATGTCCGTTATCAATGCAATTACCCGTTTGCCCATTTCTTTACCGATTGAAACCATGAGGTTCGCAAGGCTTTGGGCATCCTCGTATTCACGCATAAATGCACCTGAGCCTGTTTTGACATCAAGTACAAGCCCATCCAGTCCCTCGGACATTTTTTTTGACATAATTGAGGCAGCTATAAGAGGTATAGATTCAACGGTTGCAGTGGCATCACGAAGTGCATAGAGTTTTTTATCCGCAGGCACGATATTTCGAGTTTGGCCTATAATTGAGGCACCCACGTCCATTAATGTCCGTTTGAATTCAGAGGGGGAAAAATCGGTTTTATAACCTTTTATTGACTCAAGCTTGTCAAGTGTACCTCCTGTATGCCCCAGCGCTCTTCCGGAAATCATGGGCACAGTTATGCCGCATGAGGCTACGAGCGGTGCAAGGGGCAGGGATATCTTATCCCCGACTCCGCCTGTTGAGTGTTTGTCGACCTTGGGAGCATCAATGTCAGAAAAATCAAAAATCTCGCCTGTTTCCATCATAGATTTTGTCATGATATGCACCTCATTTGTGTTCATACCTTTCAGAAAGCAGGCCATCAGAAACGCAGCAGCCTGATAATCAGGAATGTTCCCGCTGGTGTATTCCTTTACAAAAAATCTCATCTCATCTTCCGTGAGGGGTTGTCCGTCTCTTTTATGCTTTATTATATCAATTGCTCTCATGTTTTGTACCTCCTTTTCGTAATCCATGACAAAAAAAAGCTTGCAATGAAAAGAAACAAAAACAGGTAATTATGTCTGCTTTTTCTTCCTGAAATCTTTAAATAGCTTTTTTTAAATTGCCTGGCTCTGGCGTAAAATTCCTTTTTATTAAGATAGATGATATTTCCCGCATAAGGGGTCTGTGTAATACCAACTGCGCAGGAGTCATAAACTTGCGAATTATTTGTAAGATACACCTTTATTGATGTATCCCTTTCACAAACCTGAATCCCTGCTTCGTAGTATTTACCATGTTTTATGAAATAAGTAGTGTCGTTTGATGTTACTGCATATATACAATAAGGAAGTTGCGGCACGATAAATGCACGCATTTTTAAAATTTCCCCTGGCCTCAGGTTTGTGCATTCAGGCAATACGATTAGTTTTGGCTTTACGATAATTTTTATTATGCTGTCCATTACATGTTTGAACAGTTCCGGGTATTGCATGGCTATTTTATAAAACTCTTCTGTTGTTACATATGCCTTATTACCTTTTATGTATAAAAGCGGTGATAATGACATAGATTTTACGGAAACCACGGTAAAATCAGGACTTTGAGACACCATATGATAAGATTTTATAGGGGTAGGGAAGATTCTCCCCTGGAATATAACATAAATGCCATTGGAATTGAAGATTTTTTTTGACTTTGTGTCATATTGCAGCCTCCCATTCTGGCCTCCTATGCTGAAAAGCAAAGGTATATTCTGCATTTTTCGGCATAAAGTTACCGAATCTGTGAAAAAGCATCTGTACCCATTTGAGATAGACATATAGTAAAAAAAATGCACAAAAGGCATATTGGAAAAATAGTCTCTCATGAATTTAACGAGAGGTGAAATGTTTGAAAGGTGCATAGAAATGTAGTAATTATCGTGAATGCCCTGTATGGATAAGGGTATATCGTTATTCTTGAAATTTATGTGGTATATATTGGGTCCATTTTTAACAGGCAGGGTAAAATTAATCGTATCTTTTCCGCTTTTGACACGAATGCTTTTTGTGAATGTATCCGATGCATACCGGATGCTGAATGTTATACCGGTATTTTTGTCAGATGTGAGAAACACAGTGCATTTTGCAAGAGTTCCAGCTTTCTGATAGGAAGGGTATGCTATGCTGTCAATCTCAGGAGTAATATAATGGTTTTTTACTATATAGACAAGAGGAGCATTGATATTTTTTGCAATGCTCTTTTTGTTTGCATCGGTGAACACTGGATAATTCGAGATAACATTGCCTGTTGTACGTATATCACAATTTTTTTTTATTTTTCGCAGGGAGCTCTTGTTCTCAGAACTTTCAGAAAGGTAAAATATCGGTTTTTTTCTGCTGTACAGAACATCCGGTAATTTAAGGTTCAGCAGGAAAGCAAAAAAAAGCAGAAAGCTCAGAATGCGTGCCCATTTCATAATTGTTTTAATTAACCCTTTACAACGCCGATAGGAATAAGTCTGGCGACTTTCCTTGCGATACCAGCCTTATCAAGACTGTCCGCAACTAATCCCACGTTTTTATATGCATCTGGAATTTCTTCACTGACAGTATGGAGGGAATGAGCCTTTAACGTTATACCATGCCTTTTCAATTCCAGCGGGATATCCCTTGAAATGGCTCTTTTTCTCGCTGCTCTGCGTGACAAAACACGACCTGCTCCATGTGCCGAAGAAGCAAACGTTTCTTCATACCTTTCTCCGCTTCCGACGAGTAGAAAAGACATGGTTCCCATATCTCCCGGTAGTATAATAGGTTGACCTATATTTTGGTATTTTAAAGGAGTCAGGGGATGTCCCTTTGGGAATGCCCTTGTGGCGCCTTTCCTGTGGACAATTAGTTTCCTTTTCTTCCCATTTACAGTATGCTGTTCAACTTTTGCAATGTTGTGTGTAATGTCATACAAGATTTCCATACCCAATTCATTTGCTTTTTTTGAAAAGACCCTTTCAAAGCTCTCGCGTATCCAGAAGGTTATTATCTGGCGATTTGCCCATGCAAAATTCGCAGCGCATGCCATGGCTCCCATGTATCTCTTGCCGGGGGTAGAATGCAGAGGAACGGACGCAAGCTGCCTATCACGCACATTTATACCGTATTTCCCCATATCGTTCAAAATTATCTTGAGATAATCGTCGCATATCTGATAACCAAGTCCTCTTGAGCCTGTGTGGATCATAATGATTACCTGAGATTTTTCCAAACCCATAATATTTGCTGCGTGGCTGTCATATATCTCGGCAACTTCTTCTATTTCAATAAAGTGATTACCTGCTCCAAGAGAGCCAAGCTGTGATAGGCCTCGTTGTTTTGCCCTTTTTGATACAAAATCGGGATTTGCGCCATGGAAAGTTCCATTGTCCTCGGTTTTTTCAATATCATCATCCCATCCATAGCCGTTTTTGACTGCCCAGATAGACCCCTTACTCATAACATCATCGAGTTGTGGATTATTTACCTTTATCTTACCACCTCTGCCGACACCACAGGGAATGTTATTAAATATGGTCTCAATGGTTTTGGAGAGCAATGGCTTGATTTCAGATGTTTTTATATTGGTTTTAATGAGTCTCACTCCACAATTTATATCATATCCCACTCCGCCCGGGGATATAATTCCGTTTTCATAGTCAAAAGCTGCAACACCACCTATTGGAAAGCCATATCCTCTGTGTATATCAGGCATGCCGATGGCGTATTTCACTATCCCAGGTAGGCTTGCCACGTTGATTAGCTGACCTATTGCCTCATCTTCTATAGCCTGTTTTAGTATATCATGACTGGCAATGACAAGGACAGGTACATTCATCCCATCCCTGAATGAAGGGTCTAATATCCATCTATACTCATCAATTTTCTGAAATGCGGAAAGAAGATTCACTGAACGATTACAGGGGCGGGCTGTGCTATGGTAATGCCAGCCAGCATACCCAGTGCCCCGATAAGACTCCCATTTGTAAATGTGGAAGCACTGAGTCCTCCGTAAACCGCACCAATTTCTAACAGATATTTTCCGGAAAGACCGGCTCCGTTCTCGTCTGTAAAGGTATTCGCAGGTATTACACAGGTGGTATCCTTGACTGTGGTATTGTATTTTGTAACTGTTCCTGATGTATCGACGAATTGCACCATAACCAAATACTTGGATGCAGAGTCGCTCTTGCTCCAGTTCACGTTTATATCCGCAAGTGAATCCACACTTAATAAAGTATCACTGATGCTAACTATGGAAAACTGTCCCGGCAGATAGACATACCCGTCTGCATTTGTACTGTCCGGAGTTTCTATATGAAAATTGTATTTTTTCAGTGTTTGTAATTGTGTGGGAGCTGACATATAAAAGCCCCCTGTTTCATGCTTAAGTGAAATGGTATCAATTGTAACCGAAGCGTCAGTGACAGGCTCCAGCGAAGCAGGCAAATCCGGCAAATTCAAGTTGCCTGAAGAATCAATGGAAGGGGGCTCTAATTGAGGAATATCGTTTATGTTAAACCCGTCAATTGTCGTTCGTGCAACCAGTGTATATAGCTGATTCATATTTGCCTTTGAACCACTCAGGACTGTTGCGACCTCACCCGAAACAACAAGCTGTTTGAATGTGTTTTTTGCACAGTTAGAGGATATGAGCAGCAATGCTCCTGCAATTGCAATTATATTTATGTACACTGTATTTTTTATCTTCATATTTCTCCTCCTTGTTTAATGTACAATATTATAAAACAAAATCTTTGCAAACACAAGGTAAAGACTTTAAAATGTGTAATATGGCAGATGTTGTTATTATAGGAGGTGGACTTGCAGGCTCTGAGGCGGCCTTATACCTTGCAAATCGTGGTGTTTCTGTTGCGCTTTATGAGCAAAGGCCTGGTATTATGCCTGCAAGTCATAAGACTGGAGAATTTGCAGAAATAGTTTGCAGCAATTCACTTCGCTCTGTTGAACTCACCAATGCTCATGGCCTTTTAAAAGCCGAGCTTGAAATTATGGGTTCAGCGTTGCTGGAAATAGCAAAGGACACGGCAATAGGAGAGGGAAAATCTTTAATAGTAGATAGAAAGAAATTTTCAGAAGCTGTTACAGCACTTGTGGAAAGTAATGCCAAAATCACGGTCCTAAGAGAGAAAATAAATGATATAAACGCTGGTATTCCGACTATAATAGCCACGGGCCCGCTTACAGATGGTGTATTTGCTCTGAATCTGCAGAGTTTTTTAGGTCAGGAGTTTATATATTTTTATGATGCACTTGCTCCAATAGTAGATGCTGCCACTATTGATTATAATAAAACATATTTTAAGGACAGGCATGGCTTAAATGATGATGTTTATCTTAATGCCCCTCTTGACAGGGAAGAATATGAAAAATTTTACACCACATTGAGGGATTCTGACAGAGCCAGCGTGCATGAATTTGACAGGAATATACCGTATTTTGAAGCCTGCATGCCTGTTGAAGTTATGGCTTCTCGGGGTAAGGATACTTTGAGGTTCGGTCCTCTCTCTCCCAGGGGTCTGAATAGTGCAAAGCACGGCAGAAGACCCCATGCAGTTATTCAGCTCAGGGCAGAAAACAGAGAGCGTACAATGTACTCTCTGGTTGGATTTCAGACAAGGTTGAAATATGGCGCACAAAAGGCATTGATAAATTCTATCCCGGGACTGGAGCATGCCGAAATATTAAGATATGGCCAGATACACAGAAATACTTATATAAATAGCCCCGATCTGCTTCGCCCCTGGCTTTCTCTTAAAAAACAGCCTAATATTTTTATAGCAGGGCAGCTTACAGGGACGGAAGGCTATGTTGAGGCGATAATGGGAGGGCTCGTAGCAGGTATAAATCTGGAGAGATTTATAAAAGGACTCAGCCCTGCATATCCTCCTTGCACAACTATGACTGGAGCCTTATTAAAGTACATATCCACCCCCACAGAACATTTTTCGCCTATGAATGCAAATTTCGGTTTAATCACAGATATTCCCGATAGTATTAAAGGGTTTAATAGAAAGGTGTACAAAAAAGAGCAAGCGCTCAGGGATATACAAATATGGATGAAAAGTATGTAGACATGTTTCTCGGTTATCTTGTTAAGGAAAGAAATTACTCGTTTAATACTGTTCAGGCTTACAGGAATGATATACTGCAGTTTAAAGAATTTCTTTCGGATTTTCAAGGGGTACAGAGTTTTAAGTCAGCTACAAGGTCTGACGGAAAGAAATTCGTAGAAACCCTGATTCGCTACGGAATGAGGCCTTCCAGTATAGGGAGAAAACTGTCAAGTCTCCGAACTTTTTATAAATTTTTGAAGGCTGAAAATCTGGTAAGTCGGACACCTTTCCTGGCTGTTCATAACCCTAAAATCAGGAAGAATATACCTGATGTTGTATCAGAAAAGAAAATGCTTGAATTGCTGGAGAAATGGCATCCTGTTAAGGAAATTGAGAGGAGAAACAAGGCAATCGTGGAACTCCTGTACTCTTCGGGTCTGAGAGTTTCCGAGCTCATAAGTGTAAAAAGGAAGGACATTGATTATGAAAACAGGACAATACGGGTTGTTGGAAAGGGGAACAAGGAAAGAATAGTTCTTTTCGGAGAAAAAGCCAGTCAGGCAATTGGCCTGTATATGCACTCTAAGAGGATTAAGGATTCGCCTTATATTTTTACTTCTACCACCGGAAAACCCATAACAAGAAGGGCTGTGTGGTCAATGATAAAAAAAGTATTTGAGCAAATGAGTATGCTGTACGGCATACATCCACATACTCTCAGGCATTCCTTTGCCACACATCTTTTAAACCACGGCGCAGACCTCATGAGTATAAAAGAATTATTAGGGCATTCAAGTATAAAAACAACCAGCATTTACACCAATGTCTCCTTGCAGGAGATAAAAAGAGTGTACAGAAAAACCCACCCGAGGGCTGGTAGTTGAAAAAGAAAAATCTTCTGATTGTCCTGGGCTTTATTATAAGTATATTTTTTATCTATCTGGCTTTTAAATCCATTGATTTCAAGAAGGTATGGCTTACATTAAAAAACTTTAATTTATGGTATACATTCCTGGGTATACTTGCCTTTGTCCTGGCCAATGCCATAAGAGGCTACAGATGGCAATTGATGCTTAAACCGATTAAAAAAACGGGTATCATCTCTTCAATAACTGCAATTTTCATTGATATTCTGGGGAACAATATACTGCCTGCAAGGGTCGGAGATCTGTGGCGTGTAGCCTTTTTAAAGCAAAAAGAGGGCATTTCTGCAACAACAAGTGCAAGCGCTCTTGTGCTGGAGCGTCTGCTTGATGCATTGGTAATTGTAATTTTTGCGGCTGTTGGTCAGTACGTATTTCAAGAGGTACCATCTTCACTGCGTAAGGGTGGTATATATTTCCTGATTGGCATAATAGGTCTTGGTCTTATTTTCTTTGTCGTCTATATGGTATATGAGAGGAAGTTAAAACACAGGGAAACAAAGTTTGTGGAAAGAGTTGAAAAGGTAGTAAGGGCACTGCATTTTTTCAGAGAGTCAAAATTGATTACCGGTATTTCGATAATATCAATTGTTTCATGGGCAATAGAAGCCCTGAGTTACTATTATTTTTTGAAGGCGTTTGGGTACGTAGGGCCCAGGTCGCTTGCATTAATCGTTCTTGTTGCAGTTAATATAGGTGTATCCATTCCTTCGGCTCCGGGGTATTTCGGAGTTTACGAGTATTCTGTCCTACTTGCTTTTTATGCGTATGGCCTTCCAAAGGAAATGGGTGTTACATATGCCTTTATATCTCATGCGCTGCGCTATTTAACAGGAACAATTACAGGATTGCTGCTTGGTTCAAGGGTTTATCTCATTCCCACAGGACAGGTTATAAAGGAACTTGAAAAAGAAGAGAAACAAATCAAAGATTAAAAGCAGAACGCCTCGCTGAGGCATTTGGAGCCGCCTTCACTTTTAATTTTATCATAAGGGACTATGCCAATACAGCTATCAGCAGGGCACTGACGGTGAAAAATTCTTTTAACTTATACCTTCAAATTAATTTATTTTATTATATATGTAAAGTAGATGCTTGCACTGTACAAAGTATTAGCAGTATCTGTCTCTATTTTTATGCTGTCAATCATGAAAAAGGCATCCTGTCCTTCCTGCGTAGTGATATAATATGAATGGTTTACGAGCGGTTTATCCACTGTCCACATGTCCGACTGAGTTGCAGTATCCGGGGTAATTCCTGATATATTTACAGAAGCCGCATTTTGTAGGTCAATATTGCCAAGGTCTATAAGCTTTTTTGTGGAATCTCCCCATTGATAGTGCATAATTGCCGGTGCAGGTTGTCCGCTATTCCACCATGGCTCAATACCCATATCCTGTATGCTGTCATTTGTGGATACACCTGCTGAAAAATCAAATCCACGTCTGGACGCATCACCATGTATGTCGTCCAAAATCATTGCCCCACTTTTATACTGTGTTCCTGAGTTGGTACTTGTGCTTGTCTTCTGGCAGGATACTGTCAGAAGAATCATTATTGTTGCAGCAATTGCTACGTTTTTCATAAAAGCCTCCTTTTATAATTTTTATTATAAAGTATAAGGTGTAAAATTCAAAATGTATATGAATTAATCCGTAAAAATAATCCCGTTTTCCTGCATGCTGAAGTATCCCTTTCTGGAAATGATAATATGGTCAAAAACTTTTATGCCCAGTATTTTCCCTGCCTCAACAAGCTGTTTTGTAACGGATATGTCTTCTCTGCTTGGTTTAAGAGAGCCTGACGGATGATTATGAACCAAAATTACAGAAGCGGCTCTTTCTGCAATGGGGTCAGCGAACACTTCTCTCGGATGAACAAGGCTCTGGTCCAGCAAGCCTACGGTAACGATTCTGTTTCCAAGCACTTCTCCTGCCCCATTCATGGAAATACAGACGAAGTATTCCTGTTTTCTGTCTTTTAAAAAATCAATGAGGGGAAGTACATCCCCGGGTTTTGTTATTTTAACGATATCTTTTATTAGGTATCTTCTTGCAAGTTCAAATGCAGCCAGTATCTGGCAGATTTTTGCATCCCCCATACCTTTAATTTTTTTAAGGCTTTCATAGCTCAGATTGTTGAAATTCTGCTTTATTTCTTTATTTATATCTCCGGAGAGCCGGAGAACATCCCTGCCCTTTATTCCCTTACCTATAATTGCAGCTATTAATTCTACGTCGGACAAAGAAGACGCCCCTCTGGACTTGAGCTTTTCTCTTGGACGCTCAAAACCCGGAATACTGCTTATTCTTCTCATATTAAGCCCTCTGACTCATAATTCTGTCAATGTATTTCCCTATAATATCAAATTCCAGATTTACAATGTCCCCTGTTTTACGCCGTTTTAAGTTTGTAACTGACAGAGTGTGTGGTATAACTTTCACCTGAAAGCTTGACACATGTATGCTATTCACTGTCAGTGAAATACCATCAACAGCGATTGAGCCTTTTACAATAATGTATTTATTATAAGCAGGAGGAAATTTAATGTTTATAGTTCTTGATAACCTGTCCTTTTTTATGCCGGTTATTCTTCCAGTTGCATCAACGTGGCCCTGCACAATATGGCCTCCCATAAAAGAGTCCGGACGCATGGCATGCTCCAGATTTACCCATTGACCGACTCTCAGGTGATTTTTAAATTTGGTTACATTAAGGGTTTCATCGGATAGAAAAAAGAGCAATTCCCCGTTATCTGCCTTTTCAACCGTAAGGCACACACCGTCCACTGCCACGGAGTCTCCGCGAACTGCGGAGATTGAAGTGGAAACCCATATTCGTCTTTCTGTTTGAGCGGATATAATCTTTGTTATTTTACCTTCTTCTTCAATTATACCCGTGAACATATCAATAGTCTATGTGCATTTTTTCTCTTACCAATCTCAGAGTATTATCCGCCTGCTCTCTTGCCTTTATGTCTCCCTGCTTCAGTATATCCCATATAACATCTTTCTTTTGCTCAAATTCTACTCTGCTTTCACGCAGAGGCTCCATAAAATCGTTCATAAGACTGTATATTTCCATTTTACATTGAACACAACCACGCTTTCCTGCCTTGCACTCCTGCTCAATGCTATTGACATTTTCCCTGTTGAATATCTTATGATAATGGAAAATAGGGCAACCTTCGGGATGCCCCGGGTCAGTTTTTTTAATACGAGCAGGGTCTGTGTAAGATGACATTATTTTTTTCTTGAGGCTGTTTTGGGGCTCTGCAATGAAAATGGTGTTTCTATAAGACTTTGACATTTTTCTTCCGTCAGTACCGGGTACTTTAGGAAACTCGGATAGCAGCACTTCAGGGATTGGAAAAACCTCACCGTAAATCTTGTTGAATCTTTTCGCTATTTCTCTTGTAAGTTCAAGGTGCGGCAACTGGTCTTTTCCTATTGGGACAGCGTGCGCCCTGTAAATTAAAATGTCCACGGCCTGGAGGATGGGGTATCCCAGAAAACCGTAGTTGACAATGCTTCCGTATGGTAGTTCTTCGCTTTCATTTTTAAACAATTCCTCGTGAAAAAGTTCGAGTATTCGTTCTTTGATTTTACCTTTCAACACATCCTCTCTTGTTTCCTTTTCTATAAGCAAGGCTTCTGCCAGCCCCTCGGCTATGAGGTTCATGGTCTTTTTCTCTTTTTTCAATTTAAGCACTTCTTTTTCTGCAACATATTCCTTTAGTGTAGGATTTCTGAGAAGGCGTGAAAGACTTACTATCATTGAGAAGAGAATATGCAGCTCTGCATGCTGCTTGATATGCGATTGAACAAAAATACTTGATTTCTCGGGAGATATCCCGGAAATAAGCCAGTCTATTACCATATCTTCTATGTCTTTTTTCAAATTTTCAGTTTCTGTATGCTTTGTTGTCAATGCGTGCCAGTCTGCAACTTCAAAGAAGCATTCGTACTCGTTCTGAAGCCTGTTCCAGTTATTCAATACGCCGAACAGATGTCCTATATGCAGCCTTCCTGTTGGTCTATTACCGGATAGAATGCGTTTTTTCATATCTTTCCTCCTTGGTATTATCTCTCGATTTTTTGTGGTTCCTCCCTAAATATCAGCGTTATATAGAGATTTTTTCTTGCGAGAGCCATGTTCATGGTTGTGCCTTTGTACCTGAATCCCATCCCCTGTGTAAATAATTTATCACCCGTTTTGGAACCGAATACGTAACCGGCCCTTATTGATAATCCGAATTTTTTGGTGGACAAAGGGTTAAGTTCTCCTCCTATTTTATAAATGTTCTGGTTGTCCAGGTAATAGGGTTTTGTATACTCAAATGAAATAATAGCCTTTTCTTTTAAATGAATACCTCCGCCAACATTAAAGCTTCCTTTTATTTTCTGGTTGCTTATGTGATCCCAGAACATGTAGGATATAACGTTTTTATAACACAGGCCGAGTGATAGAAAGCTGGAATAGTACATAAGACCCAAATCCGAGAATATACCTTTACCGTGGTCAAGCAAAGCGTAAGTGGTATCCTGTGATACATAGGCTTCTGCAAAACCGGATGTTATGTAATGCAAATTAAGACCGACATAGTAGTTCTTTTGCAGGACAGAGGCTACAGAAAGCATATAATCCCTTATGGTATAGCTTTTTGTTTGATACCCGCTTCCGAACAGATAGGTGCTGTCAACGAATGCCAGAGGTCTGTAAAATAAACCGAAATTTGTGGAGGCAAATCCTATCATTGAGAATTTTTTACCACCAAGGGTGTGGAGGTAATCAAGTATTTGTCTCGGATCATCGGTGTTGGAATATCTGTAAGATGTTATTGAATAACTCCCGTCTGCAAAAGCAAGGGATGTAGGATTATCAAATGCACCCTGAGCAGAGTGCACCGTTACTCCGCAAAAACCCATGCCGATATTCCTTGCTGGCTGAGGATTGCCGTAATATGTAAGCGAACCAAAATGCATAATGAGTAACACAATAAACATGGGATTATTATAAAGTTATTTGCAAGAACCTGCAACAAAAACCCGCTTATACCCGCTGGTAATTTTTTGATTTCCAGTCCGATTTCTTGATTATACAATAATAA
>JALTEL010000264.1 GCA_027073945.1 Caldifarciminota bacterium
TCTCAATGAAATCGCCATTCGTCAGATGCAGGTGTTGACTTCTGCTTTCCAACCCAAACAACTCAAAGAATAGCAGCCCATGTTAGACACCGATACCAAGCGCCGCATCGACACCGCCCGGGATATTGACAAGGAAGGCATCGAATACCTGGTCATGGGAGGGCAGGCTGTTCTTGTCCACGGGGAGCCCCGGCTCACAAGGGACGTTGATATCACACTGGGATTGATCCCCAAAGATTTGAACCGCATCCTGAGAATCGCTGAAGACATTGGCCTTATGGTTCTAGTCAACGATCCGGAAAAATTCACCAACGAGACATGGGTGCTTCCCTTGCAGGATCCCCAGACCGGCATTCGTGTCGATTTCATCTTCTCCTCTTCAGATTTTGAAAGACAAGCCGTAAAGAGGGCCTTATCTATCGACATAATGGGCACCCCAGTACGTTTCGCGTCGGCCGAAGACCTCGTAATCCAGAAGATTTTCTCGGGACGCCCGAGGGATATCGAGGACGTCCGTGGAATCCTTATCAAAAAAATCCAACAACTTGACATCAATTACATCCGGGAAACGCTGAAAAAATTTGACGAGGCACTGAGCACCGACAGGTTTACCCGGGAGTTTGAAGGGCTGCTGGAAAGGAAAGTGAGGATCATCACTGAAAAAAGGTAGGGGCTTAGAATGGTAGAACTGGTAAAGCCTCTAAGGGAAACAAATAGAGTGAAAAGCTCATGGGGTCATATTTAAAGAGGATGGAATTATGATTAATGCAATGCGAACCTTGGCACTGGACTATCTTTTTGACAAGCTGGGAGACAAGAATAATTCTCCCAAAAATTTAGAGGATTGGTATCATGAGGTGCGCACGTCTCATCCTGAGCTACTTTTTCCATTCTTAGTGGAAAGCGTTCATGATATCGAAAAGGTCTATATCCTTAAAAAGGATGTTGATGAAAATACTCTCAGATTAGTAGTTGAAGATATAACTGAAGAAAAAGCTAAATTGCTACCTTTCATGAAGCCCACTGGTTCACAATCTGCTCAAATTGGGCCCGCAATAAAACGCACCTACTCAAGAGGTAAAGGAGCAGGACCTAGCGCCAAAATCCTCAAAACGACTATGGAGTCCTTCAAAACAATAAGTTGCGCTAAAAAGCCATGGTCAGGATACTTTGATGAAGTTGTTAGATTATTGGAAAGACCAAAACTCAAACTATTAGACAACTCTGTTATCAACTGGAAAGAGCTTGGTTATGAAAATCTCCTTATAGCTGCCGTTGATAGGATAGGTGAACAAAAGAAGAAAGCACTTCTTACGATAAAAGATGAGCAGGGGAAATTTCCAGGGCAGAGGCCCGAGTATTTAAACTATTTAATGACAGAGAAATTGGGTGGAACACGGTATGCTACTGGAAAGACTTTTCCAAAAGATAACGAGATTTGCCTATTATGTGGTGCATCGGGAGTTAAAGTTTTCCCAAATGCTCTGAAAGGGGCAGGAATAAATTTAAATAACGTTGACCGCGAGGGTGCGTTTCCCGGGATTGATATAACCCAGGCATGGAAAAAATATCCGCTTTGTGGAGCTTGCGCTGACCTTTTATACATCTATAAATTCCATGTATTAAAGAAAGATTCAAAAGGAAGAAATCCTTATATAACCTCGATAGCTGGAGACAGCGCTCTTGTAATCCCCTTTACTACTATGGACTATCAGTCCAGACTTTCAATGTGGAGAAAAATGAGGGACTTCATTAAAAGCATTTCATCTGATGTGGAAGAGGACGAGGCTGGCCTTCTGGATCTTCTTAAGGATGAGGAGGGGATTTTGAACCTGACATTTCTTTGGGCAAATGTGGGACAGGATATAGAAAATGTATCTGGCATGATAACCGATGTGCCTCCAACTCGATTGGCACAACTCTCAAAAATCAATGATGAATCTAGATATTGGAAGCATCCCCTTTTCCCGGAAATACGTTACTTCAAGAATAAAAAATTTAATTTCCATCCTGACTTATCACTCAGGGCATTAAAAACACTATTCTTCCGTCCTGGTGGTAATAAAGCAAAAGATGCCAATGCAAGCATGAAACTTCAACAATTAAGAAGAAATATCGCTGCATGTGTGTATCATAAAGAAAAACTTCCTGAATCTCGTTTCTGGGAAGAGATTATGACTACTGCCAGGTGGTATTGGCTGGATGCCATTGATAATGGGAGTTCATATGGACTTCTAAATGAAGGGAAAACGAAAAAGGGAGAAACTTATTTAACAGCTGCTTGCTGGACAAAACATCTGTGTTGGTGGATTTACTATTTTAAAAAATTGGAGGTGATGGATATGGAGAACAATTTTTATAAGCCTAATATGGAAAACTTGAAGCCCTATTTTGGACCAGAAAGCGGGATAAACTTACCGCAAAAAGCCTTTGCATTTCTGTTGGGTGTGCTTTATGGGAAGGTGCTTCAAGTTCAGGGGGCAAGAGGGGTCAATGTGGGGGCAAATGCCCTTACCTGGCTTAAGCGATTGACATTGAAGGGAAAAGACCTTCCGGAATTGTACATCAAGATTCGCGAGAAACTCTTGGCTTATGGCACTGAAAAAAGCGAAGATGTGAATACTCTTATTACAGAAATCGGAAATTTGGGAGTGCAACTTGGAGATAACATTGATTTAGATGATATATCAACCAATTATTACCTATTGTTAGGGCAGTCAATGACCACAACAATTCTACCTACTAAAAAGGAGGATAAAAAAGATGGATAATAAGACTTTATCAAGCAGGCATGAGTTTTTGTTCCTTTACGACATAAAGATGGGGAACCCAAATGGTGATCCTGATGAAAACAGACCACGAGTGCTCCCTGATGGAACACACTATGTAACCGATGTTCGGCTAAAACGGTTCGCACGTGATTTTATGAAAGCTCGAGGAGAGGAAATTTTAGTAGATAACATAGAAGGAAAAACGACAAATCTAACTGGTAGGGTGGTGGATTATTTACAAAAACATAATCAGAAAGAAGCGAACGGCAAAGAATTGGTCAATATCCTCTTGGATGCTTTTATTGATGCCCGCCTTTTTGGTAGTTCCTTTGCATTTAAGGCTGAAGAGGTAAAGGGTGAAAGCGACCGCAAGGCTGATTGGAAGACAATCCCAAAGACTATGACAGGAGCTGTTCAACTAAATATGGGTGAGGTGCTTCACAAGGCTGAAGAGGTAGATATTCACGGAACATCAATTTTTGGTAGCGCTCAAGAAAAGACGCAAGGAACATTTACCACTTACTTTGGTCTTCGCTATGCCCTGATTGGTTTTTCAGGAGTGGCCAATGAACACTCGGCTAAAATTTCAAGAATGACAGATGAAGATTACGAATATTTACTCAAAGCCATGTGGCACGGTGTTCGTACCAGTGGAAATACGCGGACAAAAGTAGGACAGATTCCCCATTTATTGATTGATGTTAGATATAAGCAAGGGGAAGAATTTCAATTCGGAAGGTTGCACGACTACGTGAAAATGGCAGCCACAGGTGATAAGGCGGAAAAAGAATGGGCATCTCCAGAGGATTACAAATTAAACTTGTCATTGCTGATTAATCGCTTGGAAGGACAGAAAAATAGGATAGATAAGGTGCGTTACGCTAAATCCCCAGATATACAATTCACAGAAAATTTACCGGCAGACTGGAAAGTTCTTGATACCGAAAGCCTACCCAACATAAATAGCGCTCAAGAAACAAGATTGGAGGAATAAATCAGTGCAACTGATAAAATTTAAGCTTCGCGGCCGCTTTGCACATTTTTTGCGGGCAGAAGCCTCAGCGAGTGCCTTGAGCTATCCCATTCCACCCAGGACTGCGTTGTTGGGCATCATCGGAGCTATCTTAGGAATACCAAAAGATGAACCTCAGATAGTTTTGGAACCGTCAAAAATCGCAATCTCTGGAAAAATTCCAAAAACCCATTGGCATAGGGCAAAGCTTAGGAAAGATCCGCCAGCTTCCTTACCGCATGTCATAAAAAAAACCAATAGGCTAAATAAAGAGACAAAGCCAGAAAAGGCTACTCTAATACTCCAAGAATGGCTATTTGAGCCAATGTATACAGTGTGGGTCTTTCTCCCCGAGCCATATCATAGTGACTTAAAGTCAAGATTAAGAGAAAGGCACTGGTACTTTACGCCATATCTTGGTCTATCTGAGATGATGGCAGACATTGAATACCTGGACTCAGAGGATGGGTCTCTGCTTCCCAAAGGAACTTATGATGTCACATCCATTTTTCAGCAAGATTTGGGAGAGATTGATATAAAGAGAGCCTTTCAGCAGCAATTGGCAATTCACCAACTCCGAATGCCTAAATCAGTAACTCCCGATCGTGTTTTTCATCATGCCAACTACCTTACAGAACGTGATGCAAGACCAATCCCAGTAATCACTGAACGCGCATATAGAGTTAGCGATAGGATAGTAATGTTTTTATGACCGATTTAAAATCACACCCGAATTTGCAGCTCTCTGAACACATTGCTCAAGTTTCATCAGCCGTGGATGGTTTATACGGATGGCATTCAAAAGACGTAATCACACCTGAAATCAAAAAAATAATTCAGAAAATCATCCAATACCATGACGCTGGTAAGGCAACATCTGCTTTTCAAAAGTACATAAAAAATCCGTCTGCCTATTCTGATGATCCAATGGATAAATCACACACACCATTGTCTATGTTGATTTCCATTATGATAGCCAAACAAGAAGGTTGGGACATATTAGAGACAATGATGATTGCCGCGGTAGTTTTAGGACACCATAGTGGATTGCCTACATTTGAAAAAATGCGTGAGATAGGAAGTGGTAAAATTCCTAAGATCTTGAAACGCCAAATACCCACCTTAAAAATCAAGGCCTTAAACGAACATTGCGATATCAGCCTTTCTGCAATGAGTATTGAGAATCGTCCTTGGGCAGAGGCTCAAAAGTATCTTGACAATTCAGTTTTCCCTATTTTTAACAGCATGCAAATGCAGGAAGCGGTTAAATTTAGATTAACAGCTCAGTTACTTTTTTCTCTTCTACTTGAAGCTGATAAAGCATTTCTTGCAATCAAAGAACCTCAAATATATATCCAAAGAGATAGAAAATATTGGATGCCAAACTGGATTGACCAAAGAATTGGCCAACCCAAAAGCACTTTTGTTAATAAAATTCGAAAATCCATCAGAACCGAGATTTGTCAAGAAGTTGATAAAATTGAACAACCAGGTATTTTCAGTTTAACTGCACCAACTGGCAGCGGGAAAACGCTACTTTCAGCTACTTGGCTTTTGAAACTGAGAGAGAAAATCGGGAGGATTTCTGGAGTGATCCCGAAAGCAATTGTAGTTTTGCCATTTCTTTCGATAATTGATCAGACAACAGAGGAATATAAAACTCTACTGACACTTGGTGAGGAAAAGGTTGATGGTTCCTGGTTTTTAACCAGTCATTCTTTAGCCGACAGGACATACAACCAAGGTTTGGAAGAGGAAGTTGAACATTTTTTTATTGATACGTGGCGCACAGAATTAGTTATTACCACCTATGATCAATTTTTAATGAGTCTTATGGATCCCAGGGCGAGATATCAAATGAGATTTCATAACATGTGCGATGCTTTGATTGTGATGGATGAAGTTCAATCTCTTCCCTGCCGGCTTTGGAAACCAGTGGGGGAGATATTACGGTCATTGGTTAAAGTCGGGAACAGTAGCATCCTACTTATGTCTGCCACACTTCCAGCAATAATCCCGGACGCAAGGCCTCTTATAGCAGACTATAATTTGTTTTTTAAGAAATTTAATCGTTATGTCTTGCAATTAAAATTACAGAAAAAACTTAATATCACAGATTTTAGCGAGGAGATTATCAATCGCCGGGATTCATGGTTGTGCGAAAACAAACGGGTTCTTATAACACTAAATACACGCGGAAGCGCACGTTTTATTAGAGATATACTTTCAAAAGATTGGCCAACGGAATTTTCCCATATTCCGCTCTTTTTCCTGAGTGCAGACGTAACACCAAAGGACAGATTGGAAGCAATTGAAACAATCAAGAAAAATAAACCTTGCATTGTAGTTTCGACCCAGTGCATAGAAGCCGGGGTTGATATTGATATGGACCTCGTAATCAGAGACTTTGCACCACTTGACAGTCTGATACAAATAGCAGGACGTTGCAACCGGAACGGTAGTAAATCTGGACCCGAACCTGTTGAAATCGTAGATTTAGTGAATGCAAATGGAAAAAGATATTCAGATATGATCTATGATGAAATTCATTTGCAGGTAACCCGCCAGTTAATTGAATATATGACAGGCATAGAAGAAAAAAACATACTACCATTGGCAAATCGTTATTTTGAGGCATTGTCGACCAAGAAAGATACAGGTATTAAGCACCTTGAAAGATTTGAAAAATGGCTGACGGATGATCCTGTACGTGAGTTGCTTAGAGGAAAAGAACGGGAAAAATATACCTTTTTAGTTTTAGGAGAAGATCCAGGGTTAGAGGAGGAGATGGAAAAGGCAAATAGCATTGCTGACCGCTGGAAAAGGCGAGAAGCTTGGAAAGCGCTTGCAGGGCGAATAGCGAGAATCTCTGTTGATGTTTATGCCAAATATGGATTTAGACCTCAATCTATCGGACGAGAGCTATTCGGCCATTGGGTGTTGTATGACGGTTTTTACTCATCTAAACGGGGTATATTACTGGATGAAGATACTGACCCATTATTATGGTGAAGAATACTAACTTCTAATCCTTCAACTATGGGTATCCTAAATGAATAAGGTCACTGGTACTTTGATCTGGTATTACTACATCTGCCCACGAGAGGTCTGGCTAATGGCCCATGAACTGAATCCAGAACACGAAAATACTTTTCTTGAATTGGGTAGACTTGTTCATGAAGACGCTTACTCACGAGATAAAAAGGAATTCACTTTTCCCGGGATGAAGATCGATATCCTTCAGAAGAAAGAAGGAAAGCTTATAATAGGTGAAATCAAAAAATCATCAAAAACAGTAAAATCGGCTAAGATGCAACTTGCATATTACCTCTGGAGATTAGAAAAAATGGGCGTGCAAGCCAAAGGCGAACTGCTCTTCCCCCGAGAGCGCAAGCGGATCCCTATTGAATTAACAGAAAGTTTAAGATCCGAATTAGGAAAAACAATAGAAGACATTGAAAAAATAGTGACTTCTAAAAGTCCTCTTCCCCCTGTCCGTAGCCGTTTCTGCAAAAAATGTGCTTACCAAGAGTTTTGCTGGTCATGAAAAAATCGATTTACATCTTCTCGGAAGGCGAGCTTCATAGAAAACAAAACACCCTCTATTTTCAGGGACCGGAGGGAAAAAGAAAGTATGTCCCCGTTGAAAACACGGGCGAGATATATATCTTTGGGGAAGTCAGCATTAACAAAAAGCTCCTGGAACTGCTGACCAAGTCCCAGATTATTTTACACTTTTTCAATTACCACGGTTATTATGTGGGATCATATTATCCCAGGGAGTATTATAACTCCGGCTTTATGATACTGAAACAGTCCGAATTTTATCTCGACCCAGCCAAAAGACTCGACATTGCGAAGCGATTTGTAACCGGAGCCGCGGCCAACATGAAAAAAGTGCTGACCTATTACAACAACCGTGGAAGCCGCCTTCAGGAATACCTCGATACCATAGAATCGAACGAGGCGACAATCAAAGTAAGAAATTCAAATGAAGAACTCATGGCCATTGAAGGAAACATACGGGAGGCCTATTACAAGGCATTTGATGAGATCGTGAAAAGGGATGATTTCTCTTTTGGCAAAAGGACAAAGCGTCCGCCTGAAAACCGGATCAACGCCCTGATAAGTTTCGGAAACAGCATCATTTACACCATAGTTCTTTCCGAGATATACAAAACCCATCTCGACCCGCGTATCGGATATCTACATGCCACAAATTTTAGGAGATTCACCTTGAACCTTGACGTGGCCGAGATATTCAAGCCCATCATCGTGGACAGGGTCATTTTCTACCTGCTGAACAAGGGAATGGTTAAGGCGAGTGATTTCCGAAATGACCTTAACGGCATCTTCATGAAGGATACGGTGCGTAAAACCTTCATTGAAGAACTGGAGAAACGCCTCGGCACGACGATAGAACATAGGGAATTAGGCAAAAAGGTTTCTTACCGTCGTCTGATTCGCCTGGAATTGTATAAACTGGAAAAACACCTCATGGAAGAAAAAGCCTACCAACCCTTCATAGCGAGGTGGTAGATATGTATGTGGTCCTGGTCTACGATATCGGAGAAAAAAGAGTAAACAAGGTACTTAAGCTGGCCAGAAAATATCTCAATTGGATGCAGAACTCTGTGCTTGAAGGAGAAATCACAAAGGCAAAATTTGAAAAATTCAAGGTTGAACTAAAAAATGTCATCCGGGAAGAGGAAGATTCCATTATTTTCTACGTATTACCGACCAGAAAATACCTGAAAACCGAGAAAATCGGCATGGAGAAAGGGGTAGAGGAAATATTTCTATGAGTCGTCTATC
>JALTEL010000265.1 GCA_027073945.1 Caldifarciminota bacterium
ACTCATATCCGTTCATTTCCGGCATTTCAATATCTGAGATAAGAAGATCAAATTTTTCCTTTTTTAAGAGGTCAAAGGCCTCTTTTCCATCAGACGCCGTAGCAAAATTATAGCCTTCTTCTTTTAAATATTTTGAGATCATCTGGCGAAATATGGATGAATCATCCGTGACCAATATTTTAATTTTACTCTTATCCATTGTTTGGCTTTTAATACTGCTGTCTGTTGTAAACCATTCAGGCTCTGCCAGTTCAAATATGGCATAAATATCAATAAACAGAGTTATCTTGTTATCAATAATATCAGAACCGAGAAGCCCCTTCTGCATATATCCGGATTTTGCAATATTAAGAGAAACATCGATTATGTCTTTTAATGCTGAAACAAGAAGTCCGAGCGGTTGCTCAATAAACCTGAACAGTATGAGAAACTGCAGCTTTTTATCTTTGTTATTCGGAGAAACATTGATAACATCACTTAGCCTTACTGCCCTTACAGGTACATTATCTACATTGTAGAATTTTTTGTCAGCTACCTGTATAATATTGTCAACATCTACCTCTACGATTCGTTTAACCAATGGTAGTGATAGAGCGAATTGCTCTTTATTATCATCATTTGTGAAAAGAATAACGGATTCTTTGTTTTGCTGATTCTCTGCGACAAGGAGTTCATCCTTTCTTTTTACATTGAATTCAACAGCTCCATGTTTCATTAGACCTTCGGCATCCAGAATCAAGGCAATTGTTCCATCGCCCATAATCGTAACACCACCGTATATCCGTAAATGATTAACGGAAGAGTGCATGGAATTTACAACAATCTCTTCAGCACCGATTATTTTGTCTACGATAAGACCGAATCGTCTGTTGCCGGCACTTAGTACGGCAATGTTAATCTTGTCCACAGAAACACTGCTGTCAGTAGAATGGTATTTATTAATAATTTCATATTTGTCAGATATGGATAACGGTTTATTTCTAACAAAAATTTCATCCAGCCGAACAATAGACAAAAGAGAATCCTGAAGCCTGTAAATCTCTTCTGTTCCTGCTGTTTCGATGAGTTCCCCTGCCTGTTCAGCGGGAAATGAAACCAATAGCTCAAGATTTACCTGAGGAATTGCAAAAGTCTCTCCCATACAGCTTACTATCAAGGCAGGAATGATAGCCAGTGTTAATGGAAGTTTCAGGGTAATTGTCGATCCCAGGCCTGATTGTGACTCAATTTCAATTGAACCGCTAAGGGTTTCAACTGCTGTTTTAACAACATCCATCCCAACACCGCGCCCGGATACTGCCGAAACCCGGTCATTAGTCGAGAAGCCGGGAAGAAAGATAAGATTTAACAATTCATTTCTGCTTAAAGTCTGTACTTCCGCCGGACTTATCAACCCTTTTGTAAGCGCCTTCTGTTTAATTTTGGCAATGTCAATGCCCTGACCGTCATCTTTAATTTTTATAACTATGATACCGCCTTCATGAACAGCGGAAAGTTTGAGTATTCCGGTTTCTGTCTTACCCTTGGCTTTTCTCTCTTCAGGCAATTCAATTCCATGATCAATCGAATTCCTGATAAGGTGCATCATTGGACCGCCGATTTCTTCTATTATCGTTTTATCCAGTTCAACATCGCCGCCCTCGATAACCAATTTAATCTTTTTTCCGAGTTGATTCCCAAGAGACCTGACAACGCGGGGAAATTTGTTAAAAACATTGCTTAATGGCTGAAGTCTGGTGTGCATTACTGTTTCTTGAAGTTCGGTAGTAATCCCATCAAGTTTTTGGATTGCGTCTCGGGTTATGATCCCTTTATTCTTTTCAAACATTAAAACCTGCTGGTTACGAATCAGAACAAGCTCACCGGCAAGCCGCATCATCTGATCAATAACATGAACAGGAACTCTAATACTTTCTTTCTTTGCGGAAGATTCCGGGGCGACATCCTTTTTTTTAGCAGCAGACGGTTGATTTATTTTTAGCTCTTTTTCTCCGGCTGCATCTCTATCGATGGGCTTAGATGGAAGCTCGATATTTGTCGATAAGTTTTTATCAGTCTGTTCAGGAACATCCTCGAAGGCTTCAATTATACTTTTAATATCGGCGGAATTGCTGTTAAACGCATCATCAACGAGAAGTTGCAGGTCATCTTTTACGGAAAGCAGAAGATCGATATCAGCCTCTTTTTCAAAACCTTTGTTTTTAACTGCCCGTTCTATTACATTTTCTATGAGCTTGGCAACATGATTAATATTCTTCAGCCCGATAAATGATGAAGTTCCGCTAATCGCTTTGATGGAATTATAAACCGTGTGCGCTTTTTTCTCAGAAAAATTGTTTGGAGAATCGCCTGTTTCGTTAAGAAAACCCTCAAGATTTTCAAGATATTTATTTGACTCAAAAATAAAATCGTTAACCAGTTCCGTATCAAGTTTTTGAGCTTTGACAGGAGTTTCCAGTGCATCAGTGCTTTGCGTAGCTTCAGACAGATTTAATTCATCGCTGTTTGCTTCTTTTGTCGGCGCTGCACCGGCTTCCCCGTTTTCAATCTGTTTATTAACAGCAAGAATACTATTGTGG
>JALTEL010000266.1 GCA_027073945.1 Caldifarciminota bacterium
TAACCACGATGAGTTATAACTGTATGTCTCTATGTTGCCGTTTGTCTTTATATCAATCCTGCACTGATTACTTCCACCATTACCTGCATTTTGTGCGACTGTTAAGACTTGGTGGTCTGGTCTATATCCTGCTGGTAGTATCGCAATTAAAGAGGCACTACCATTTTTAATCAATCCCTTTAATAAGACTAAATTGCCAATTTTTCGGTATGCTGGTACTCCGTATTGCGCACTATATTGCACCCAGCCACTCTGAAGCGTGAGTGGTATCCATCCACTGTCGTATATCTCGTTGTGTGTTACTTTTGTTTCTGACATAGTTTATCTTACTTTATATCCAGTAATGTTACATCTCCAATGAGTATCTCCTGCATAAGTGTTAAGATTTCCACCACTATTTTGGAAAAATCCTATCTCAACATAATCTCCTGCTTGTAATTCTATAAAAGTCTTAAATGGAACGTGGAAAGAAGCTGTTCCACCACCATCAGAACTGCCAATTTTATAAAGAACACTACCGTTTTTCCAAATATCTATACTTTTTTCCTCTGGAGAACTATCTACTCCTTGAATTCTTAAAATACCGCCAAACCAATAAAGACCATCGCTAGGAACATAAATTCTTGTTGGGTTTGAACTTGTAGAGTGGGTAAAACCTCTAACTGTTTTTTGTAACGTCCATTCAATCATTGTTGTCGTAGCATTTGGACAAGTTTGATTTACTGACTGCCTTAAATGAATAAGTGGGTCAACTCCATAACTCCAGTTTTTACTTAAACTGCTTGCGTGATATCCATCAACCGTATCTGCGTCTCCAGCTCCGCCTGCTATTTGTTTATGTACCCAGATCGTATCCCCGCTTGCTGGTGCTGTTGTGAATGTAAAAGTTCCAGCTGACGGGTCTGTTTCGGTGTAATTGTCCCCATCGCCTCTCATTGCTACTCCGTTTTTATAAACCATTAATGAGCCTGCAACGTATCCGCCATTGACCGTGAATAATTTATTGCTTCCGTCCACGCTTCCTGTCGGTGTAATTGCTGGCGACCAAGTGTTGCCGGTGTTAAAGTTTCCCAATGCGCCATTGGCTGAATAAGCAATAATGTATTTGAATGTGTTGTATGGTTGCAGGTTGTTGTGTGCCTGACCGCCACCTGTATTTTGATTTGTAGCTGTTGTCCACTGATCGTATCTACCCGTGCTTCTACCAAGGTCATAATTCTGATAACTTCCAGCGTCACTAAAAAGACCATAATTCTGACCGTTTCCACCTGTCCCAGTTAAATTCCCATCATCTCGATCAGCTGATGATATCCAGTGTCTATGTCGGTTTTGAGTATGAGTGTGGCTCGGCATTTCATTTACACTCAAAGTGTGAGTTTTCTCCCCACCTGTTTTACCTATTGTGTTGAATTCTGTTTGTGAGGCGTCATAGCCAACTGGTACTCTACCTTTTAGGTTTGGTAGATTGAATGTGGTTGATCCGTCTCCGCTTCCGTATGTTGTGCCAATTGCACTAAACAAATCAGCGTATGTTGTTCTTGAGACTGCCGAGCCATCACACTCTAGCCAGCCTGTCGGTACGGTTCCACCTGCAAAAGGGATAATTAAACCGATGGTAACTGCAGGACTTATACTACTTCCACTAGTACTCCCGTACCTTTCGAGATCGGATAATCTTCGTTGAATCTTTTTTAACTCTTCAGTTAAGTCAGTTTGTTTTTTATCTGTAACCATTATTCAAAAGACAAATTTATTGTTGCCTCTCCATTACTATCTATTTGTATTGTACGTTTATATATTCTGAATGATTGATCAAGTGATAATTCATCAAATCTAATCTTTACCGTATCACCAACATTATATGATGTTAAATCTGGAGTATCATCTCTATGTTTAAGATTAATCACATCATCTGGATAAGCATTATCATCTAAAAACTGATCACCACGATCAGATAATTCATCAGTATCACTGACTCCTTTTTCAGCAAGTATATCTTCTAATAATTTCCACGTAGTTTGTGAAGCTGTATTTTCACGAATTGAAACGGCCATATCGGTATCATAGCCTTTACCTAAAACAATGACTTTATTTGTCAATCTACCTTGCAACTGTCTATTTGATTGAAAAATAATTGTATTAAACTCATCAAAAATAATGTCATCTCTGATCGTTCCTTTAGGATAATAAATATTCAATTTTTTAGTTACATCAACATCCCAATCATAACCATCATATTTTTTAAGAGCAGACATAGATACAATCTCATCTCTAATATTTGCATAGACACTTGTAATATTACGATCCTTTGTAGTAGGTTTTGACCCCATTGTAATACCAGTTGCATTAATTCCATTAGTATAATCTAGCAAATCATTCACTATTTGAGCTGAATCAGTTGCAGTCCTAGTAAAAGATGAATCCGTCCTTCGTTTATTCAATAATCCAGAAAAATCAACAAAATCAATATTGAAACTAGTCATTCCTGTACCACCACCAGATATTTTTCTTGCAAGTAATATTCCACCAAAAATGTTAACATTATCTTTTCTTAAATACCATTCTCTATCAG
>JALTEL010000267.1 GCA_027073945.1 Caldifarciminota bacterium
ATAATAAATATCCAATACAATTTCTATTACAATTTTTGTCGAAATAATGAACAAATTATTCAGGAAACAGTATTTTCTTCAAATTATAACCCACTAAATAACAAGCCATTACAAATAGTGCATTAAAGTGTCTTGACAAATCGCTTCTTATCCGTTATAATTATACATAATTTAGAAATAGTCAGGGAGAAAAAACAAGGAGGTTTTATGAATATGATATTAATAAATATAATACTTGCTCTTAGCCTTCAGAAGATAGGAGCGGTAAAGCACACACTAATGTGGGCAGACATAGACACGACGAATGACAGTATTATGTGGTATGCGGTAGGTTATGGAAATAACGAGTATGACATATACCATAATGGCAAGAGAGTGAGGTATATAGGAAGGGTCGTAGAAGGGAGTTATAAAGCTGATATTACAAAATACAGGATTTATCCCGATAATAGGCTTGTATTTGTCATAGCCGCAATTGATACGTTTGACACCACGTTTATTAAAAGCAAGATATATTATGTAAATAACCATGGAGAAATATACAATACGGACGATTTGAGTGACATAATAAATAAAATAGGTATAAGAACAGGTTATACCTATCCGAGTGGCGAAGACTGGGAGGATACAACGAGAGTGGATACCATAGTAGAAGGACAATGTATAGGATCCCGGGTTTTCAGTATAATAGACACGGAATATGTAGGAGTAGATTTCACATTTGTAGGGAAAGAACTACATACAGGCAGAGAGGAGGAGTTTACAGAGTCTTGGTATGTAGATTTGAGCAGGAGAGAAGTACTGGAGAAGAAGCATTATCCATATTTATATGGAGAAGCCACGAGTGAAGGCAGTTTCTGGGTGTCCGCAAGACATGATAGTGTGTTCGTAAGTAAGATATATCCGTCACCTCAATTTTTATATGGAAATGAATTATATAACCATGATAAGAATATCTGGGATATAAATATTTCTCAAGATACTCAATATTTTATAGTGTTAGCTGGCAGGTCAACGTATGTGTATAATTTGCGCACAGGTAGTCTCGTAAAACTACTTACCCCTGATAGTCTGCCTTCTGTACATTATTCCTGGAAGCGAAATGAAGTTTTTGGAGAGTTATTTTATGACTATATGATAGTGAGTGGTCCGATTACAGGAGGAAACAATGGAAGTGGTACGGGGACCTCAGCTGTATTTTTATACAGGTTACAGCCATTTAAACTATTAACCCGTGCGGAGTATCCCGGGTATGACATAGGGGCTGCGAGTTGTGATAAAAAGGGACGATTATACATAGGCATGCGAGATACATTGAAGGGTGACACTGTAAAGATATTTGTAATAGACACACTAAACAATATAGTAGGACAATACCAATTTCCAACGAATATACCCAATGACCGTGATGGAGTTGGAGCTTATCTAAATGGTAAATACTTATATGTGGAAGTCCCCGATTTTCTTGCAGACAGCACGTATATATTCAAAGTAGAAGAATAGGAGGTTTGAAAAATGAGTGTGTATTCGTTGATGTGTCTTATAGTGTTTATTTATTCTTCTCCTGTGAATGGAACGACCCCGATAAGTTCTGGATTTGGTGATTTTAGGCCAGAAGCGAGCCTTCATTTCCATAATGCTGTAGATATTCCAGGAAATGCGGGTACATACGTGTATTATCCCGGTGGAGAAGATGAATATTATGACCCTGAAGTTGTGAGTATAACTACAATGTCATCTAATCAGACTAACTATCTTATTATAGGAAGATTCTGTTTTACACATCTTTTAACAGGCGGTCACCCGCCCATGCCACTAATTATTGCCCTTGGCATAAAGGAAAAGAAGGAACAAAACTGGCTTCATAAAAAGCATTGGATAGACCTCTGGGAACACTGCAAAAATTATGATATACCATGGAGAGGTGGGCTTGCGGTTGGAGTAGTGGCTAAAAATCACCTTCATTTTGGAGAACTCCTTATCCCGCATAGAGAAAGAGAGGGGATAATAAATATCCAATACAATTTCTATTACAATTTCTGTCGAAATAATGAACAAATTATTCAGGAAACAGTATTTTCTTTAAATTATAACCCACTAAATGACAAGGCATTACAAATAGTGCATTAAAGTATCTTGACAAATCGCTTCTTATCCGTTATAATAATAAACATAATTTAGAGGTAGTCAGGGAAAAAAACAAGGAGGTTTTATGAATATGATATTAATAAACATAATATTTGCTCTTAGCCTTCAGAAGATAGGAGCGGTAAAGCACACACTAATGTGGGCAGACATAGACACGACAAATGACAGCATAATGTGGTATGCCATAAGTTATGGAGGAAACAATTACGGTATATATCACGATGGAAAGAGGGTGAGATACATAAAAGAAGGTAGCACACACATAAATGGATGCTGGATTTATAGCATATATTACAAGATATATCGTCCCAACAATCTAATTTTTACAATAATAATGACAGACACATCAGACAATTCAGACAGGTTATATTTTATGAACAGTCATGGAGAGATATACAGACAGGAGAATGATTTCAGTGATTT
>JALTEL010000268.1 GCA_027073945.1 Caldifarciminota bacterium
AACGAAGAAAAAAGAACAAGGAAGAACAAACATAACAAACAAAGGCGGCTAAGCCGCCTTTGTTTGTTTAATAGATCAATTTGATATTTACAAGGTTACACTAACAAAAGAATACAGGAAAATCATTTTAAAAAACGGTGTGCTAAAAGGCTTTGTTTTGATTGGAGATGTAGGAAACTATGGAGCTTACACCTATACTGCAAAAAGAAAAATAAAAATTGGCGATAAAATAAACAAGCTGCTTTATGGGTCTTTGAATATCAATCGACTGTAACCGATACGGTTTTTCATTATGGATAAAAAAATAAACAGAAATTTATGCTTAACAGCATTTTTTTCTTGACTTAAAAATAGAAAATATTATAAAAAATAGTATAAAAATAAACTTCGTTAGGCTTGCTTATAAGACATTGCAGGTTGGTCTGATTTTATAAAGGTCTTTTAAAATTAACTTTTTTGCATTAAATTTATAGGAGGTGAGCTATTTTTAAACTTATGCTATTACGGTCGGGTTTTTAAGTTTAACCGTTTTTAACTTATGAAACTTTTCTTTATGAGGAGAAAAACTATGAGAATGTATTGCCAACGCTTAAAGTTAGCAATGACCTGTATTTTCTTTGTAGCTTTGGTATGGGCTTTGTTTCCTTTAGCAGTCAACGCTTCTGAGTGGGCAAAAAGCTATGGAGGTAGTGGTGAGGATCAGGCAAGGGCAATCCAACAGACAAGTGATGGAGGATATGTTGTTGCGGGATGGACTGAAAGTTTTGGTGCAGGCGGAGCAGATATTTTGGTCATGAAACTTGACAGAAATGGTCAATTGGAATGGCAAAGGACATACGGGGGCGCCCAGCAAGACCGCGCCTATTCGATTCAACAGACGTCTGATGGCGGATACATCGTTGCCGGAGAAAGCTCGTCTTTTTCTACTGACCAAACTCATGAGATGTGGATTTTGAAACTGAAGAGCAATGGAAATATAGAATGGGAAAAACGTTATCATCAAAACAAAGATTATTGCCATGAATGGGCATATTCTGCAAGACAGACCTCTGATAATGGTTATATAGTAGTTGGATGTATCTCAACCGACATAATAGCCATGAAACTGGCAAGTGATGGTTCCATTGTTTGGCAGAAAGACATTGGCAAAAAACCTAACGGCAACTATTCCTATGATCCTTACTACGATATAGCCTACTCTGTTGAACAGACAAATGACGGTGGTTTTATTATTGCGGGTAAAACAACCGTTCCAGCTACTATCTGGTATCCTGCCCCATGGATAATCAAGTTAAGTCTCACAGGTGATATTCAATGGAATAAGGAATTTCCTTATCGTCTGGATGAAAATGGTAAAAAATTCACAATCAAGCAGACATCAGACTATGGGTATATCTATGTGGCATCATTAGATAATCATGATGTGCTGGTCATGAAGCTTAATGAAAGAGGTGGCAATGAATGGACTAAAACATACTCTGGAGATAATTGGGATAATGCTTTTGATATAGACCAGACCAATGATGGTGGATATATTATGGTGGGTCGTTCAAATTCCTTCAGTGGAACAATCTCCACAGAGGCGTGGCTGCTTAAGCTTTATGATAACGGCAGCATTCAATGGCAGAAACAGTATGGCGACATCTTCCATGATGCTACGGTATTTGCAGTTCAGCAGACAAGTGACGGCGGATACGTTGCAGCGGGAATGTCTCCAGGTGACGACTTCTGGGTTTTAAAGCTTGATTCTGATGGAAACATTCCCGGTTGTAGTTGCTCTATAGAATCACAAACAAACGCAAATTCATCTGATATTACACCTTCCAGCGAAACAAATGAATTAGAAGAATGGGCAAGTCCTGTGTATGATAATGACACAAATGCAACAGTCGGTTCTCCTGAATTATTAGTTGCTACACAATGCTGCAGAGACCATACAAAAATAGGCTACCCCTCCAACAGGCTCATTGAAATATCGGCAGACAATGCAACAATAGACAACGCCTCTGCCTCTTCTATGGCACAGCCCCCTAATGCACCACCCGGAGTTAATGTGAAAAACAAGATAGAGCTACATCTAACACTTTCCTCAGGCTCAACCCGTATGGTTTCCTACGCTCATAGACCAGCCCGCGTAACTATATCATTTATACCAACACTAAAAAACATGGTGTTCTTCAAAGATGTCAACGGCACCTTCATAGACCTAACAGACAATCAAGCCTGCGGCAACTGTAACTTCACTCGCACAGACAACTCAACCACACATACAACAACCATCTCATTTACTTTAACAGATGGAGGTCCTCTGGATGCAGATAATGTATCAGGCACTATCACAGACCCAGTAGTTGTAGGAACAACCTCCTCAGGCTCAAGCGGAGGTTCTTCCGGCTCCTCTGGTTCATACACAAACGAATCCCCCATAATAGACTCTTTCACTGCCGCACCGACACAGGGAACTGCACCCTTAAAGGTTACATTTGTATGTAAGGCACACGACCCTGACGGTTTTGTCACAGACTACCACTGGGACTTTGACGGAGACGGAACATACGACAATGCAAC
>JALTEL010000269.1 GCA_027073945.1 Caldifarciminota bacterium
GGAATTTATGTTGCGTATCAGCAGCTTTTTAGGCAGGTTGAAAAAACGCACCTTCGGCGCGATCAGGTCGCCCTCCTGGTTCACCAGCCCCATGCCCGCGATTGCTTCCTCGCTGGCCTTGAGCAGTGTGTCCGGATTCTCCACCAGGTCGTCTGCTATCTCCGGAGCGTATTTCTCAAGCAGCGCATAGTCGGCGGATATGCTTTTCCTGTCCGGCCAATCCTCCGCCAGCTTTTCTAGCTCGCGCTTGTAGCTCTCCCTGAAAAACCCCTCAAGCTCCTGCACATAAGTAGTGTTTACTATCGCCCACACCTCGGGGCAGTTGTTAGGATTAGCGGCATATTTAAAATCCCCCCATAGTTCCGGTATTCCCAGGGAAGGGGGCACCCCTTCCCCAAGGGATCCCTAACCCCGCATGGCGCCTTCGGCGCGGCTTTCCTGCTTCTGTTGACAGGAGTGAGCAAGAGATCCAGCCATATTTCTCATTCCCAATTTAAGCCACTGCCGCCTACGGCTTGCCGAGGAAACCATTAAATACAACCATGAATACAACCGTATTCATGGAAACAATCGTGACAACGGTGCGCCTCCCCCCCAAAGTCAAGCGGGCAGCCGAAAATCTCGTGAAGGAGGGGCTTTTCAAGAACTTTTCCGATGTGGTCCTTGCCGGCCTGCGGAGGGAAATATACGAAAACGAAGCACGCGAGACAAGAGAGGGCGTTTGGAGGGATTATCTTAACAAGGCGGGCGGGAGCGCGGAGAAGGCGAGCAAGCTCTATCTGCACGATGCCATTGAATACCAGAAGAGGCACCCCGAGCTTTTCAGATAAATCCCTTTGGGCTGACTACCCAATCAGATTAATAATAGATAAAGTGGGGCAGGAATCATCATAATGGGGAGGGTTTCCGAAAATGGCCCAAATTGGTTTTTAGTAATCATTAATTTGAATTTTGAACGAAAAGCCAATAACCCCTTAAAATCATCCTTTCCAATACGATTCCGATATTTAACTTCGAATCCCATGCGGCGACGAGCGGCGTTAACAACATAATCAACTTCATGCCCATGTTTGTTTGAATAAAAAAGCAGGTGTCTCCATACCTCAAAAATATCGCTCGGGTTGTAAGAATATGCGAGTCTAGCAAGATGGTCCCCCACCACCGCTTCGACAAGATTAGCCTTTAGATTGGCATTTGTCAGCCCTTCAACAGAATAAGCGAAGTAATCATCAACACCATCTAAATTCCCCCTTATGGCATGAAAAAAGAAAGGGTTTCCAATAAAGACTTTTTTATCATGTGATAATGGGTCTGGTAAACCATTTTCATCCATCTTGTAGGTTATATCAACTACAAACATCTTTTGGAGCAATCTGCAATAATCGCGAACTGTTTGCAATGTAGCATCCGTCTTTCTTTTTAATCTATTCCAATTTGTCCTACTGCCCATAGACCCAATAATCGCCCGTAAGACCTGGTCTGTAATCATACGGTCTCTCCTAAGCTCAGTGGTATCTTCACTTAGGTATTTTAGATAAACCTCATAAACCTCTCTTGGGATGGTTTCTCTCTCCACAAAAGAGTTAGTTGCAGTCATAATCCCTCCAGTCAACAGGTACTCGTCAAAAAGGCCGTTTAAATCAGCTAGGAATGGGCGCAATGCTTGCAGTGAAGGGCTTACCTCTCCCGCAAAAAGCTTGTCTCTGGCTGCAGCTTTTTCTTGATTCGAATAGAGATGGTTTTGTTTAATTACCTCATGTATGCCTGGTTTTCTCAGCTCCACATATTCTGCAAATTTCATGGGCATCAGGATTTTATGTGTCGACAAGCCAAGATATTCACCGGATCTTCCTGTAAAATAATCCAAACTCTTACGCAAATCCACTGAATGTGAGCCAGTAACTAAAATAGAGAGGTTGGTTGGGTTTTCCTCTTTGAATGATTTTATGGCCTTCCACCACTCCTTTACTTTTGAGATTTCATCCAGGATAATGGTTTTCCGTTCTTTAGTTAAGGTCTTTGCCCAATCCAGATACTCATTGAGCAACTGGTACAATCTTTTATACGAGCTAACCCTATCACAAGAAAAATAACATAAAGAGAACGGATTGGCTCCCCCCTCCAGCTTTTCTTTTATTATTAATTTTACCAGCGTAGTTTTGCCAACTTGACGCGGCCCTCGGATCGAAGCTATAACATCCTCTCCCAGTTTTTCCTTTACGTAATGCTTTAAACGCGGTCTCCATTTTAATGGCAATTTCTCAAATTGCTGGATAAACGGATCCTTTTCAATTTTATAATCCCCCTTCCACCAGGGATTATTTTTAGCTAATTCATCCAAACCCATATACACCAAACTAAAGCCAATTATGGCGATGTTTATATATAAAGCTATAACGTATCTTAATCTGATTTAAATATAAACCTAAACTGTTCAGATAAGAACTATACCAAAAACGACCAACGCGCATATGTTGCCCCACCCAGACCGCGGTGTCTATGTAATACTCCACACCTTACCAATTACCACCAGCTATAAGCACATTTTGCATACGCCTTGCCGAGGCC
>JALTEL010000270.1 GCA_027073945.1 Caldifarciminota bacterium
TTGTAAAATTGTACAACCAGCTTGAGGAGGTTCATAAGAACAAAAACTGGCACATAAAAGGAGGTTAAATCCTTATGAAACAATATAATCAGGATACTTCGGTAAACTCTAATTTTGAGGAAGAGGGTTTATTTACTATCTCTTGAGAGTGGCATGGAGATTACAGGCAATTCCTGTGAACCCCACTGCATTTAATATACACAAATACATCCCGTTGGAGTTTTAATTACGTAAAACAAGCAGGAAGGCCCTGTCAGATAGCTAACTCGGTTGCTATTAAGCCTAAATTGCTTTGATTAAATCGATTTGTGCTATTTGTTGATTGACCATATTATTAGCCTTATAAATTTTAATATGACAGTACTAAAAATTATTCTATACAGCTTTTTGATTTTTCTTTCTGTTGTTGGTATTGTGGTTTTTATTCGTGCCTACATCGTAATAGGAAAGTTAGAGGAGACATTGAAAAGGATAAACAATACCATTGACAGTGTAAACGGAGACTTACCTATTATTGTAGAAAACATAAGGGAAAGCTCAAGGCGTGCCAACAATTTACTGCTTAATTTTGAAAACACTGGCAGAAAAATAAGCAGAAATGCTGCATGGGTCTCGACATTGGCGTCCATTGTGAAGAATTATTTTGATATAAGGAAAAGAAAAAAGGAGGTCAGCAAAAATGGCTGAGGAAAGAGATGGAGGGTTGTCCCTCGCGACTTTTGTTGCAGGGGTTATAGTTGGAGCTGCTCTGGCGATTCTGATAACACCGGAGCCAGGAACTGAAATGAGAAAGAAGCTGAAAAAAGTTACTGATAAGGCCAGAGACATAGCAACAGAAAAGGCAAAGCAATTACTTGAGACAGAAGAGGAAGAAGAAAAAGAGGAGGAAGCTGATGAAAACTAAAGTGGGGATAAATGGCTTTGGCAGAATTGGCAGACAGGTCTTCAAAATAGCCTTCGACCACCCCAATATTGAATTTGTTGCTGTTAACGACCTTGCAGACCCAAGAACGCTTGCCACTTTGCTTAAACACGATTCGGTATTCAGAGAATATAAAAAAGAAGTCAGTATTGATGGCGATTACATGGTTGTTGGCGGTAAAAAAATCAGGGTTTTTGCAGAAAAAGACCCTACCCAAATACCATGGGGAGAACTGGGAGTCAAAGCAGTTGTTGAATCAACAGGGCTTTTCCGTTCAAGAGACAAAGCAGCTCTTCATTTGAGAAATGGTGTCAGCAAGGTCATCATATCTTCTTCTGCAAAGGGTGTACCTGCGGATATATCTGTTGTTATGGGCATTAATGACAACAAGTACGATGCTTCCAAACATCATGTCATATCAAATGTATCCTGCACAACCAATGCATTTGCACATCTTGTCAAAGTAGTGCATGAGAATTTCAAGATAAAGAGGGGCATAATGACAACTGTTCATTCGTATACCAATGACCAGAGAATACTTGACCAGCCGCACAAGGATATAAGAAGGGCAAGGGCTGCTGCTATGTCAATGATACCGACCACAACGAATTCCGCAACCGCTATATATGCAATCTTTCCGGAATTAGAGGGCAAACTTTCGGCAATGTCTTTACGTGTTCCAACACCCGATGCTTCTCTTGTGGATTTTGCTGTTGAAGTTGAAAAAGCTACAAGCGTTCAAGAGGTTAATGAGACTTACAAAAAAGCAGCCAATAAATATTTCGGATATACGGAAGAACCCCTCGTCTCCACGGATTATATAGGCGATTCCCATGCCGGAGTTTTTGACGCCACGCTCACGGTTGTTATTGAGGGCACTTTTCTCAAATTATTTGCATGGTATGATAATGAATGGGGCTATTCAACCATGTTAGTCCATTTACTGGACAAAATAGCAAGAGATTTAAATTAGGAGGCAATTATGAAAAAGTTGTTGGTAATAGCAGGAATACTTCTGGCAGGCACTCTGTCTGCACAAATATCAACGGATATATATACCATACAATCTCAAATGGATGCAACAGGTGCATCACTATGGGTTGACAGTGTTGTGACTGTATCAGGTGTTGTTACGGCTGGTTATGGAGTTACAGGCTCTGCGAATTTCTTTCTTGAGATGAAACAGGGCGGGCCATATAGCGGTATTATGGTGTACGTGCCCGCATCACTCGGTACTTTCCCTGTTAACCTGGGAGATTCTCTCACTGTTACGGGAACTGTTTCGGAATATTATGACAATACAGAATTGGGTGTTGCAGATACCAACGATATAGCAAGACAGGGCACAACAACGCTGCCTCCTGTTGCAATTGTTACCTGTGACTATCTGGATACTACTGCTACCACCACCATACCATGGGATTCAGCAGAAGCCTATGAGGGTGTCCTTGTACAGGTTAAGAATGCTGTTGTGGATAGTGCTCTTAATGCTGCCGGAAATTTTCAGATTGGAGATGGTACAGGATATGCCTATGTCAGGAATAATTATTCGTACACACCGGCAGTTGGTGACTATCTAAATGTAACGGGTATTGTGCATACTCATTACAATTATTACAAACTGAGGCCAAGAACAGTGGATGACATAGAATTACTGTCACCGGGATTGACAAATGCCTATGCCACAGATGTTAATGCAATTAATGTGATTTTCAATACACCTATGGGTTCCTCCGCAGAAGACCCTGCAAAATATGCAATATCTCCTTCGTTGACTGTTAATAGCGCAACGGTTGATGCCCAGGATGCCAAAGTTGTTCATCTCTCCACGGATGTAATGTTAAATGCTCAGGCATACACCTTGATAGTTCAGGGACTTACGGATTCAGCGGGAAATGCTGTACCCGAGGATACAATTGTATTCTACGGTGGTTTTACCCCGATAGCACTTATTCAGGGTGATACTGTTGCAGGTGATACTTCCGGTAACTATCCTTCCAATTGGGCGGATAGAGTGGTTACCATAACAGGTGTGGTAACTGCGTCCGAAAATTCATTTACATCTCCATACTTCTTTGTGCAGCAAGGCGATACAGCATTAACTGGTGTGCAGATATGGGATATTTCAGGTGATTGCTCAAATATTAACGAGGGCGACTCTGTCATTATAGCAGCGCAGGTGCAGGAGTATCAAGGTGGCACCGAACTTTCGAATATCATATACAAAAATGTTGTTGGGGCTTCTCAGGTTCCAGCTCCCATCAATGTCAATACGGGTGACCTTATTCCCGGTGCAGGCTTTACTGCAGAAAAATACGAGGGTGTTCTGGTTAAGGTTTCGCATGCAATTGTTACTGATGAAGGGACCGGCGGAGCTTTCGTAGTTGACGACGGAACCGGCGGCGTGAATGTAACCAATAGGAGCGCTTATTCCTACACACCCCACAACAACGATGCACTTGATGTAACGGGTATTTTAAGGTTTGTCGCACAACTCTATCCAAGAAGTGATAATGATGTGGTCTTTTTGAATGTGAACGAGGACAGAGCTCAGGCATTTTTGAGATTCAACATCAGGCCATTGTACAAAGGTAAAGCCTCATTTGAATTTGCCAGTGCAGCTAACGGAAAAGTCGATATTTCCGTTTATAATATAGCCGGCCGCATGCAATTCCACAGAATAATGAATACTGTACACGGAAGTGTGTACAGTGTAAACTTGCCTGTAATGCACTCAGGTGTCTACTTTGTCAGGTTAAGGCAGGGTAACTTCATATATACGAGAAAGACTACAATTCTAAAATAAAATTGTTTCACCTATAGATGGGAGGGCCTTGCCCTCCCATCTATCTCAATAATTCAGTTCTTTTTAATTTTATGTGATAGATGTTTGTCTTTTCTGAGCATAGTATAATGATGTTTGCGGGGTGGAATCAAAAGCGTTACCTGAATACTTGCAACTATAGGAGTCCCTCCAGAGCGCTTAATTTTTGAAGGGGATTTTATTGCTTTACCTGTGCTTTGGTAAACTGCACTGGAGCTATCAATCACAATTACAGTAGTCTTTGGAATATATCCGATTTTTATGGATGAGCCTGAGATAAGCATGGAGATTGTTAGTATAAGTACACTTGCCATCTTTATCGCCTCCACTTATTATGCTGCAATTTACATGCCATATGAAATGCTTGATACTCAAGGCTTTTACAACGGAATTATCTTATTTTTCACATAATTTTACACATGCTCTTTACACAATGAAAACCTTTTCTTATTGGTGTGTAAGATGTTATAAGTAACAGAAAAGTAGATTAAAAATGGAAAATAATGTTACTTTTTCATCTTAAACCCGTTTGGTAACAGATTCTTAATGTTTGTTTTTATAATACCGTCTTTGTGAATTAGCAGTATTTCAATATTATCCGAAAATTCAAAAATTACCTGACGGCATGCCCCGCATGGATAGGTTGGTTTGCCAGTAGACGATACAATGGCCAGTTTCTTAAATGTTCGTTCACCACTTGATACTGCTTTGAATATAGCCACTCTTTCAGCACATATGGTCAGGCTGTACGAAGAATTTTCTATATTGGTGCCGGTATAGATATTCCCGCTTTCCGTGAGCACGGCCGCCCCTACCTTGAAGTTGGAATAAGGGGAATAGGAATTAAGCATGGCTTTCTTTGCCATTTCTACGAGTTTATTGTCATTTTTGTCCATTATAGTCCTTTGTTTTTGATGGCCTCTTTTTTCTTTTTGTCAATAGGACCCTTGTACATTTCTTCAAATTTTTTCTTGAGTTTTTCTTCCTGCATATCGTAGATTTTTCCGAACGAATCGTGGAATCTCGTAAATACGTAAAGCGCGATACCTGAATTATTGATAACCCGTTTCCCGGGTGCACTGAATTGGAACAACACAAAGAGAAAAGCTCCTGCAATAAAAAAACCTTCCAATAAGCCAAGTGCTGCACCCAGTATTCTATCTATAAACTCAAGCATGAGAAACTTTGTTATTTTTGCGATTGTATCACCTATAAAACTCAGAAGGAAATAAAAGAAGACGAATATGACAACAAAGCCTATAATCTTTGCAACTCCCGGATTTGGGACGTATTTTGAAACATAAGCAGCGATCTGACTTGTAAACCTCACTGCTATGTAAATGCCGAGTACCAGACCGAATGTTGTGAAGAGCTCCTTTATCAGACCTCTTGCAAAGCCTCTGAGTGTAAAAAAACCTATTATTACAATTGTAAGCAAGTCAAGTCCATTCAATTTTTCCCTCTCCTTTTTTTAAATTTATTATGCCATAACTTGATTTTCCCGTGAGATACCCGCAGGCTTCACCGGGATTCATAATGATTGTCCCTTTGGACTGCATGATTTCTGCTTTATGCGTGTGACCGTATAGTACAGCGTTAAAAACGCCGCTTAAGGCCAATTCTTTCACAAATACAGGTTTGTGCATGATGGCTATTTTCGCATGATCTAATTCCACCATGGTGGAGTTTTCAAAATACATATAACTATATTTTTTTGCTTTTTCCATTGTAAACAATAGCTCTCCATCATTATTTCCTCGTACTATATACAATTTTCCACTGTAAATGGTGTTTATCCAGTCCAGCACAAATGGAGATATAAGGTCACCGAGATGTATAACTTCTCGTATGCCTTTGTCTTCAAAGATTCTGAAAATTTGCTCCACTTTATTTTTATTATCATGAGTATCGGATATTACACCTATTTCCAGAATTCAACACCTCCTATAAAGATTGTCAATATTATGGGCAACATAATGTATTTGAGATAAACAGAGAGTTTTTTAAACCCTTCAGTATTGTGAGGAATGTAGAAAAAGGCTATGAAAATCGGGTCAAGCACTGCAAATACCATTAGTAATATATATATTTTACCATAGACATGAAGGAAAAACGGGATTGATACAAAAGGTACAAACAAAATAAGAAGGATAAATATCAGAAGATATGTTTGTTTTGTCCCGAGAATCATAGGTATGGTAATTCTTCGAGATTTTTTGTCCCCTTCAATGTCTTGCCCGTCTTTTGCAATTTCCCTTATAAAATTATAGTAAAATGCAATAAGGGCGGGAATACAAACAGACTTTATATTATGCATAATCATACCGGGCACACAGAAAACAAGTGCAGTGACAAGTCCAACGGTTATATTGGAAACAAGTAGTGTTTTCTTGAGATAGATATTGTAGAGTCCTGATAAAAAGATTATAAAAACAATGGTCAAAAGGCCTCTTAAACCTATGAATAAAGCAAAGAGTATGGAAAGTACAAGAGAAATGTACATGTACAGTTTTGCTTTGGCAATAGAAATTTCCCCACTTGCTATGGGCCTTTCGGGATGATTGATTTTATCAATGTCTCTATCAAGTATATCATTATGAATATTGGCAAAGCAGGATAGGAAAAATACGGATAGAGCTGTCAGTACGGTTGGCATAATGGGAATTCTTCCTGATGATAAATAGAAGCCCACTATAACAACAAAAATGGCAATTAACCCGTTTAAATACCTCGTTGACCTGAAAAAATTTTTCATTTGCTCAGTAAATCCTTCAAATCAAGTATGGTAGGCTGGTCTGCCACGACGACCTTGACTTTATCGGATAATTTGTTGACGTACAGATATTTTATGTACATGGGATTCTTTTTTAGTTGAGCAGAAACGATTTCAATCATTTTAGCATCTCCCGCTGCCTGTATCTTTTTCCTCTCTGCCTCTTTCTGTTCCTTTTGAAGCACATAATTCATTCTTTCTGCTTCCTGCTGGGCAATTTGCTTGGCTTCAATGGCTTTTGCAAAGTCCGAAGTGAAGTGAACATCTCTCAATATGATGTCTTCAATAAGAAAACCGTCAGGCTCAAGCAGTCTTCTCGTTTTGTTGAGTATTTCATCCTGAATAGCCTGTCTTTTTGCAGAATAGACATCCATAATAGAATATTCCGATATTACAAGTCTTACTATTGACCTTATAGCTGGTCTTACCACTTTTTCCGCATATGTTGGACCTATTTTCTTGTGTATTGCTATAAGACTGTCTCTTTTAAGCTTGTACCAGCAGGTAAGGTCAATGCCCACCTGAAGGCCTTCTTTTGTAGGAGACCACAGACTATCATCAGTATTGGCTTTTTTCCCCTCACCCATTTGTGCGCTCATTGTATATTCCTGTCTTCTCAAGTCATAGATGTAAGTTTTGTATATAAAGGGGGCAACGAGAGTTACTCCTTCTCCGGACACGGAGAATCCTTTTGTAATAATATTAAACTTGACCATTGCTTGTCCTACAGGGATTACCCTTACACTTACTATTAAAAGCAATATCACAATAATTGCCACAGAGGCTGTGAGTATTTTTGCAAAAGGCAGGTCTATTTTTCGCAATGTCCTTACTTCACCTCCTTTTTCTACTACAACCACTTTACGGCTTTTGGTGTAGAGAAAATAAGCAATTATTCCAAGGATTATTATAAAAATTATTCCAGCCATTATTTCACCTCCGGAATTGTTTTAAAATTTGTTCTTTCAATGATTTTCATTGCATTCTCAATATCCGCATTGTAAAATCTATCCTGCTCAATAAATGGCAAATCACGGCTGAAAGTTTTGAGTGTGTGTGCTATAATAGGAGAAGTCTTTTCTATTCCTCTCAATCTTATCGCCTGAAGTCCTGCAATGAGTTCGATGGCCACAACGGCCAGTGTGTTGTTATATATTTCTAAGAGTTTCAAAGCGGCATTCTGGCTTTGAGAAACAGAGTCCTCCTGGTCTCCCGAAGTTGGAATGGAGTCTATTGATGCGGGATGTGCAAGAATTTTGTTGTTGGCAACGAGAGATGATTGGGTTACCTGCATCATCATTAATCCGGAATTTACCCCTGAGTTCTCGGACAAGAACGGGGGAAGGCCCATTGACAGCTCGGGGGTGAGTATTCTGAATGTTCTTCTCTCAGATATGGATGAAAGTGTCGTGAGTGCCATACCGACAATGTCACCGGCAAATGCAGGGTATTGACCATGGAAATTTCCGTTTGATATTATATCTTTGTTATCAAATACAACGGGATTATCTGTTACGGAATTTATCTCTATTTCCATTACCCTCTGTGCTTCAAGTAACATGTCAAGCACTGCACCGTGAACCTGGGGCATACACCTTATTGAATATGCATCCTGTACTTTTTGTCTGTTTCTGGTTAATTCAGAGCCTGCAGTTAGTTTCCGAAGCATGGCAGCAACAATTGCCTGCCCTTTATGCTTCCTTATTTCACTGATGCGTTCGTCAAATTCCTCCAACACGCCGAATTGGGCATCAAAAATGAGAGCGCCTGTAAATGTTGCAGCGTGAAGCAGATTCAAGGATTTTTGCAGTATAAGTGAAATAATAGCAGAGGAGACCTGTGTCCCGTTGATGAGTGACAGGCCTTCCTTTGCTTTAAGTTTCAGGGGTTCAATACCTAAATCCTTCATAACCTGTTTTGTGGGTATTTTTCTTTTATCACGAAGTACAAAACCTTCACCCA
>JALTEL010000271.1 GCA_027073945.1 Caldifarciminota bacterium
ATACGAGAAATTTCAAGGAAAGCAGCGGGATATGTATTTAAACTTTGATTTACCAATTAAATACATTAAAATTTAACACTGTGAAAAGTAAAAAAATCCTTTTTATGTTTATGCGCAGCTGCCCGGGGGTCAAGAGCATGATGCTAAATCTCAAAGAAGTGTATAAAAATGCCGATGTGTTTTATATAGAAGACCTGGGAAAATTTTTCAGAAAAAGTCTTGCTTTTGACCTGACAACGAAGCTCTTTCCGAGGTCAAAATTGCTTGATGTAGTCTCAAAATATGGCGATAATGTGTTGTTGGGCGCCTGGTCTTCCTATCACAGAAATATTGTGAATATATTGTATAGGGCAGGCATACGTCCTTCTGTAATGTGGACAAGTACGCTGGGGCAGATGGAAATGACTCCAAATATGGTAGAGTACAGGTTTTTGTATGAAGCTCTTGAGTCCGTGAAAAGTGGTAAAATAAAACATCTTTTACTGAATGAGAGGCTTTATGAGTCACTGAATTTTTTAAGTTCAGCTGTGTATTTTCCGCATACCCTTGATTTGAGCGGTCTTAATCCTTACAGAAAAGACAGGAAAGTCACACCTCCACCGTTTAAGGTGGATATCTTCACACCGCTCAGGCAGGGAAAGAACATACTAAGTCAGATAGCTGCCATAAGACTTCTCGATGATTATAAGAATGTGGAACTCCATATAAATTTTAGTCATCCGTATATAAGTCCTGTGATTGAAAACTTTGGGATTAAAGCGATAAATCATGGGTGGCTTGAGACTGCGGATTATTACAATTTACTTGCTGGCATGCATTTTTCATTGCAGGTAACACATACGGAAAGCTTTAACTATGCGGTTGCCGAAAGAATGGCGCTTGGTATTCCTGTTCTTGTAAGCTATAATATTTACAATGTGTGCAAAAACAAAGAGCTTGCCGGGCATTTATGTGTCAAAGGTGTGGATTCACCGTATGAGATAAGTAAAAAAATCAAGAAACTGATGGATAATCCGCCTCTTATTGGAGAGCTTGGAGAGCTGTCGGCAAATGTTATAAGAGAAAAAATGGCAGCCAATAACAAGCTTGCCGTTCATTTGCTTGCCGAATTGTTTGAATGAAAAAAACTTCCAACTACATTTTTAATGTAGCTAACACATTCGGATTCCAGGTGCTGGCAATGGGCTTTGCTTTTTTGAACAGCATTGTGCTTGCACGTATTCTTGGTCCCAGTGGAAAGGGTATAGTCACGGTCTTTTTACTCATTCCCAATCTCATTGCCATGTTGCTCTCAATGAGTGTTGATGAGTCCAATATATACTTTGTTAGTAAAGGTATAAGCAGAAAGCAGGTGGAAGTTATCTCTTTATTGTATACAGGGTTTGCAAGTGTAATATGCTTTTTGTTTTATTTTTTATATTCGGGAATTTTCCTGTCTATATTCAAGGGCATTTCCGAACACCTTATGGATCTGGCAATTGTACTTGTGCCTTTGTTTTTAGCTTTCAGGATGCTAATAGGTATTTTGCTTGGTATGAATGAAGTTTTTACTTATAACTTTATGAGATTTCTTGGAGTATTCATTTTGTTTATTGCATATGTCATATCTATGATTATATTGAAATTGAGCGTGAAAGGTGCGGTTGTGTCAATTGCCGCTTATATTATATTGATAGTGTTGATTGTATTTGTTATTCTAATGTTGAAAAAAACAAAAAGAAAAGAGAAAAAGATGCCGTTTAAACAGCTCTCGGGCAAAATGTTGAAGTTCGGGATAAAATCCTATCCCGGTATAACCATGAATTTTTTTAATAAGAGGCTTGATGTCCTCGTTCTAAACTACTTTTCGGGAGCTTACGACGTAGGGATTTATTCGGTGAGTACTGTGGTGGCAGAATTATTATGGCATATTTCCGAGGCCATATCCATACCGCTTTTCCCCAAAACGGCAATGACAGAAAAAGGGAAAGCAGCGCAGTTTACAACAACTGTTTTAAGATATAACTTCTGGATTTTAATTGTATCAGGCATTGTGCTCGCCATTTTTGCAAGAATATTCATAAGATTGTTCTGGGGACGGGCATTTATGGATGCTGTCGTTCCACTTCTCATACTGCTGCCCGGCATAGTAATGCTGGGAATGGCAAAGGTCCTTGGCGCTTTCTTTCAGGGAAGCGGACGGCCTGAATACGGTTCAATGTTTACATTTGTTTCCGTTGTTTTTACAATCGGACTTGATTTTCTGCTCATACCTTCAATGAAGGTCAAAGGTGCGGCCATAGCTTCCACAGTCGCATATTTCGTATCGGGCTTTTTTGCTCTTTATCTTTTTAAGCGATTTACAGGTATTGAAGTATTTGTAAAAATACTTATTCCGCCGTTTAAGGAGTTCATGCAGTATTTACATAGTAGAAGGAACTAATACTTGACTATTCGCTTTATCTTTTTTAAAATATTAACAGAACAAGGAGGATTGTATAGAAACCTTGTGTGAATGGTCTTTAAAAGAGAAAAGAAGTTAGTTTATAATTTAGGATTAATAG
>JALTEL010000272.1 GCA_027073945.1 Caldifarciminota bacterium
GCAGGCCTTATAGTAACCGTTCATATTTCCCTGGCCAGCGGTGGCTTTTTTCAGGGTTTCAGGAGCAGTTTGATGCACAAGATCAGGGCACTCTGCCTATTAATCCGCACTGAAACCCTTCAAAAGGGTGTGAACGGTTACGCCTCAACCAAAGCCGATTGTTGATGAAAAATATTAATAAGATATCATGATTATGGAAACAAAACCGGACAATGGCTTCCCATAAGGTAGAGTAATTTTGAATTCAACGGTTTAGGCGCTTGAAAAATGCGAACCATATATTCGTCAACACACTTTTTCGCAAATTACTTCTAAAGTTCTTCGAATCATTTTGCCAAGAATCGGCTTGAACATATGGACTGTGCCAAAACAGGTCATTATCTATACCTTCGTTGTGGTCACGTCCTGATCGGCGTTGAAGTAAGCTTATTTGCTTGGTTAACTAACCTACAATGCATGCTTTGTGATAATCAAGTTTTCCAAGATTGGTTGTGCCTTTTTCGTTTTCGGGAATATCTATGACTTGGTCTATTATATCAGGGAGATAGTATGTTGGAAGATCATATTCATCAACATTCTTAAGGATTCGGATTATTTCCTTAAGTCTCTTCAATGCGGTCTCGCTTGACACCTCCCCAAAGGAAGTATTCATAATGCCGACGCCCTTTTCCCTTAAGGTGGCAGCAAAAGCACCCTTTTCCAAGCGAGGCAAAGAACATGTGCCAGGTCCGGCAATTAAATATTTGATATGAGACAGATCACCGCCCTTGATGACATCTCTTGCGGTATATCTTTTATTCCCTTTCAATACAATTCCGCGCTTGGTATGTGTAAGTTCAATAACGACTATCTCTTTACCCCTATTATTGAGCATCCTGCCAAACTCTTCCTTGGAGGGGTTAAAGAGGACATTCTCTTTGCCAACGACCTCTTCCAATTCCTTTATTGCCTCTTCCCATTCACTCAGCTTGTCTTTTGTCATTCTCGGTGGTCTGATGGCAAAAACTACATTCTCCCTGGAGAGCCTGGGAATATTGTTAATCTTTGCAACCAATTCTTTGGCTGTGGTTTCGGCAACATCCTTTGCTTCTCTATGTTTGGAGGCAACAAAAATAATAAAATTGTCAGCAAGCACCGGCACTTTTTCCAAATTGGCATATTTGTAATTTACCTCATTGGATTTTATTATAAGGATAGGCTTCAATCTAGCCCGTTTGCCATCCCGCGAATTCCAGTAAGCCTGTCTGCTCAACCGACTTAAATGATTGTTATAAAATTCTTTCCATTTTTCCAGGAGTGTTTTTCCTAATTTCCCTCGCGTCTTTGCTGTTCTGTTCAGTAACCAACTCAACTCTTTCGCAGTATCAGGAGTGATCTCTTCGACATCGCCACTTGAATGTACAAGATTGGCATGGATCATACTTCTGCTATCCAGAAATAGATCAATTATCAAACCATTTTCTAAGTCTTTGCTCGCTTTAATGTCATCATTTAGCCGCTCTTCTAAAATTACTCTGTTATAATCAATACCTTTGAGCTTTTCAGTGGCGGTTTTTCCAATTGGAGAAGATGAGGAATGGGAGACTACAGTAATTGATTGGCCATGAGTTGAATCTTTATTGCGTTTTCTATCTCTATAATTATATTCGATCCAACGCCCGTCAGGGAAATGAATTTCACGAGGCCTATTCTTTTCATCATAAAGGTATTTCCCCTTGTTCCCTTCAGGGTCAATTACAGAATTTAGGAGCCCTTTATCATTGTAACTGTATTCTGTTCTCCCGCCAGAAAAGTTACATGCACTGACAATCCGTCCCGCAACGAAAATGTATTCAGCATGCCTATCACCTTTTTTAAGCTCTATTCTCGCCAGTCTTTTCCCACCATCATAGGCATATCTGGCAGATAACCCCTCTGGCAGATCTAGCTCTTTTATTCGTTGATTCGAGTCATAGGCATAATGTATCTCCCCCTGACCTGCCTTTACCATAGTTGGCAATTCATCTTTAGAGTAATAAATAGTTACATGACCAACTGATGAACCTTCAATCTGGGTAATATTTTCCAAGTGATCACGTGTAAAAGAAATCCTCTCTGGCTCCAATGCCGTTCCGGCTTTTGTCACCCTTTGGACTTCATACTCTTGGACATAGCCATTACTATCATAAGAAACTTTCTCCTTATATCTCTGATATTCAATAGTTGCCACCCTTTGTTTCGCGTCATAGGTGTATTTAAGCAGCCTCCTACCATCTACATCTATTTCATCCAGATAACCTGAATGTCCATACCGATACTGAAAAATATTTCCCCTCGGGTTAGTAATGGTCCACAAAGAACCCTGATCATCTTTTTCAGCAAAGACCTCCCAGCGATTTTTCATCCTTACTTTGATGGTCTTTAACTTTTGACCTGCATCATAGCTATATTCTGCAATGTTTCCGAATTTGTCGGTGCTTTTAGTGATAATTCCTTTATTATTAAATTGATAAGTGATGCCATCCTTAACAATGGTGGGAGAACTTTTCCACATCTCCTGGCCGCTTTTGGTAACCGGCAGCACTACTGCACGCAAAGATTTCCCCTCGTGAGCTACATTAAAAACAGGACTGGCTTCTTTTTTCCGAAGGGTAGCTACCACTTCTTTTTGGAGACTTTGTGCTTGTCCATTATCTGGCTCAAGTCTGGGATTCACTCTCAAATCAACACCGCCAAAGAGATGGATATGCCTGATGATAGTCCGGATACCTGATCGATTTCCCTGAGTGAATGGTGTTTCGGTTCGTCTTTCCCGTTGCACAGAAAGCGCAGTTACACGATCTACTGTCTGGATACGTTTGTTTACGTATTCTGTTACCCACCCCATATCAATTGGGATATCTTCTTTTTTTATCCATTTGGCGAGGGCCACCGCCTTGGCAAGCTCTTTTACCCGGGCAAACTCAGGAGATTCCTCAGAAATCTCATCATATAGTTCGCTAAATTGATCGGCAAAGGCACTGGCAATAGGATCATCAGTTTCCACATCTCTAAGTCCGGTCGGACTTGAAGGGTCAGGCTTTTGCTTCTTGGCCTTGACCCTCATTTTAGCCACATCAAAATAGATGCTGTTTCCATGCTCTCGCAACTTCATCACATCAGAGACAATCCAGAATCGTGCCCACTGTTCTTTCCCCTTTTCAATGTCCGGACGTTCAAAAGTCAACTCAACAGTGCTCTTAAAACCTGGGACAGAAGACTTTCTTTTCCTTTCCCTTCCTTCCTTATCAATACTCACCCCGAATGCATATTGCTTCAAAAGCCAGTCCGCTTCGAACATGGACTTGCCAAAGGAAGAGCCCCTTATGACCTCCTCCGGCATGTAGACAGCCTTAAGCCATTTGCCTCGTGGATTACGTGGATCGGCCGGGTCCAGGGAAAATTGAGGATCGCCGTATCTGGGATCAAAGGCACATGCCAGGGCTACTGCCAAATCCTGTGGTTTTATGGAAGGCAAAGCAACGTTCTCCTTTCCGACTAAGACCAGGCATTGCCGTTGTGGGTCATATGCTGCCCCGGCTATGGTGCTTAAGTTGCCAATAAATTCAGCCCTGCTGCTGAGTTTGATACCACCAAGCTGGTTTTCAACTGACTTGAATGGGTCATTTGTTAAATATTTGAAGTCTCCTTCACCAAAAGGACATCCTGTAAACTCCTCATATTTTTTTCCAAAGTGCCGCTCTGCTCCTTTTAAAAGTTTCCCTCCAAGAAACTTCAAAGGATTCAATAAATTTTTTAAGGTCCACCCTGTATTCCACGCATTTTTTCCTTGGGGAGTAAACGGGGCAAATATATTGCCCCCCTCTTGGACAATACCTTCCCAACCACCCAATAAACCTTGAGCAAAATTAGAACCTACGGTTCCCAATGCTAATCCAAATGCCTTAACGTAATTTTCTGGAGTAAGAGGAGTCACCTGATCAAGGTTTTTAATACCTTGATAATATGGATCTGTATCCCAATATCTTCCCTCACTCCAATATCGGTCATGCTCGCTTATGACATGCTGGGGAGGTAAAGGTAGACGTTGTCCGAGTTCGTTTAGTTCCCTGGCCCGCTTAAAAACAGGATCATTGTAATCACGGGGCCTGTATCCTATTGGAGTATGCATTGGCTCAAACTTAGGAAACATATTTGGTCCCTTTATTGTCTGAGTGCACTTTGGCTCCATGAAGCTCATCGGTGTTCCTATACTACTATGAGCATAGTAGTTAAAACTATCGAAACGGAGGAGAGAATTAGAGGAAACGTCAGGGGTCAGATAACGTCCAATTTTAGCTTCATAAAGCCGATTGCCAATGGAATAGGGTTTGATCTCTGGTAAGAATCTCTCTCCTGCCATGCGAAAATCTAATGATATATCGTCTCCTTTCTGTAAAGGTTCCCCAAAGGGTGAGTAATCCCTCTTTCCTACAATATTTCCTCTTATATCAGCAACATGGCGAAAGGAGTTAAATCCATCTTCAAGGAAATATTGCACTTGGCCCCTTCTATCTCGCTGGCCCAGAAGTGTATCTCCATAAAGGTATGTTTTCTGTATCTTGCCCATCTTGTCATATTCTGCAAGTGTGAAACCAGGAAGGGCTAAGAGATTTGGTAAGTAGTGGATAGTCTCCTTCCCCATTTTCCTTGAGACCATATTTCCATCGCCATCCCAGCCATAGCGAATTGTAGCCTTTGGTAGTCTCACCAGAGACAGCAAATCTCTTCTATCATATATAAACCTTGTTTTTTTGCCTGCTTGGTAAAGTGAAGACAAGTTTCCATTCCTGTCCCATTCATATTTGGTATTTTTTGCCCTTATCAGCCTTCCAAAATTATCATATCTATAGTGAATAGTGCTGTACGGCCTTTCTTCTAAGATCCGATTGCCCATTGAATCATATTGATAATGGATTGTTCTGCCATCGGGGAGATGGAGAGCATTAAGATAGCCCCTCTTGTCCCATTCATATCTTGTAGTTCTTACACCTTTTGATGTTTTTTCAATCACACGGGAAATTTTACCTGGTGGGTCATATTCATAGGTGTAGGAGGCTATCAGCCTATTATGCCGATCTAAATGCTCAAGGGTGGTCAGTTGACCTATTGGAGAAAAGGAGAAGGTGGTTTTTATGCCATTTGGCAAATATCTGACTACCTCACCCTTATCAGGATGATAGCTATATTCAATACGTCCGATTCCATCATCAATACTCCGTAGATTTCCCAGGATATTGTACTCGTATTTTACCTGATAATCGATCTTGTCTCGATCCAGGATCTTGATAGTCGAAATCCTGCTCCATGGATCATATTCATATTTAATCCTTTTTTCCGGACCATATCTAAAGATAGCCTCTGTGAGCCTATTAAAGGCGTCATATCTATATTCGGTTCTACCATCTTCATTCTCCATCCAGACCCTGTTTCCCATTGCATCATAGCCGTAGCACACCGATCCGCCCTTGTACTTAATCTGAACAAGCTGATCTTTAGCATTATAGCTATAATTTATTTTGCCACCATCAGGAACGATTTTTTCTATTATTCTTCCTTCGTTATCATATTTATATTGTTCTATTAAAAAGGATGTATCTTTCCTGGAACAGGCCTCTAAGTGCCTAGATAGTATGAGCATAACAAGAACAACTATGATGCTCATTCTTTGTATTGTTGTTTTACCTGGTTTCATTTTTTGGTTATCGAAATGTCTGCAACTGGATATGTTTTATCTGAAAATTGATTAACAATCGTGTCAATAAATCTTTCGAGATAGAGTGTCTTAGATCCGTTTTCCGGTGAAGAATCGTCCTCAGTACTCCAGTCATGCCACCATCGTTCTATTACGGGTGTTGCATTAAGTCCTAGGTCAAAAGACACACCTTGCATACTGCACCCCATTAGTATGCCTGGACCAGGAATTCTCTTTGGAAAAATAAGGAGACGCCATTGATTTTCCTCATCACTATTAATGCGGACCCACCTTAAGCCCCTGGGCCTTATCTCAAGTCTGTATTCCCAATCCCTGCGAATCTTTGTCTCTTGACATTCAATTTTCAAAGGAACAACTAATGAATCTCTGGTAGTTCGAGACAGATGCAAGTCGAATCTATTCTTCGCGGTTGGTGTAATCAGGATACCTGATAATCCCTCTGTATCAGGTATAATTGAACAACGGGGAACATCCAAAGTGGTAAGCTCAGCTATATTAGCTTGAGCCCCAAGCGCATTAAGCCTATTATAAATTCCGGCAGCTATCTCTTTACCTTTGTCAATATTTTTTGTGCCAATCCAGATATAAATTGGTCTTCTTCCTGAAAACTCGAAAGGAACCCTCTGACCATAGGAATCCCGGCACTCTGGATATATTGTGCCACTAAACTCTGAATAAAGGCCAATTAACCATAGATGGACACCTTCTTTAGCCTTTTGCTTAACAGCCTCTATTATTCTTGGATCAGGACCTTCATGTTCTGACGTGGAGGGAACACTATCTGTGATTATCAGGAAGGCCCCATAGGAACAATCAAAATCTCTTCCAAGCAGATCGATAAGACGAGTTTCAGTTGCGGAATAAATTTGGTCTAGATCGTGCGTGCTCTCGAACAATGCATATGAATCCAAAGAAGTTATCGTTTGGGGTTCAGCGATCTCATTCCCAAAAGTAGATAGATAAACAGGATTAAGACAAAGCTCATCCAGGATTTGAATGAGACCCTGCCACATAAAGCGCTGTAGTGTAGTCCCTTGATTCTGAGTTGTCGTGAAATAACCCCTCATGCTCATGGAGGTATCAAGGTATATGATCGTTCCTCTGGAAGCACTCACTTCTACCGCCTTCTTTTCTTCCGCCTTTTTCTCACAGCCAAAGGCAAGAATAATAAGAGAAATGAAAAATAATCCTAAAATTCTTCCCTTCACAAATCGCTCTCCTTTGTGCTTATTTTTCCTTTATTCCCCATCAAATGCCATCCGGAATAATCCTTTTTTGCCTTTGGAAGGGGGAACTTTAAGCTTTTTATAGGCACCCCTTCTCGCACAGAAGCTCTTTCTTCAAGACTAAATAAATCTTGATAGACCCGGTCATCCCATAAACTTCTTCTCCTTGGTAAGATATAAAAGTCGGACCCATCATTGCTTACAGCCATAATATTCCACTCCTCACCATGACTCTTGATGACTTCTACTGTAACATTACCAAACTCTTTCTCCAGGCTCTTCTTACAATCCGAAAAACGGTTATGCCCTTCCCTCTTCCACCAATCATGAAGATTTGTATCGGTTAATGGTCCGTAACTTTTTTTTATGATAGTTTCAGATGAAGTCGGCATAGAGACCCTCTCACAAGTTTCCCTGGGTCTGATGTCTTCTTTTCCAGCTTCAAGTTTTTTGATATATTTAGTGCATAGGTCTGCCATTTCAATGAAGAAATCAGATAGTAAACTCGCTTTCTCTCCTCTATCCTTCTGAAATTCATGGCTTTTGGCAGAATTTTTTCTTTCTTTTGGCCTTTCTGCTTCCTCCAACTTCTCAATACGTCTCCTAAGGTTATCTAATTGATTCAATATGGTAGCGTCTTTGGTTTCCTTTGGGAAAAGAGATCTTATAATTTTATCTTTGTACCGCCAGAAAAAATATACCACGGCCAATAGTATCCCTATCACAACCATTGCCAGCAGAATACTTTTTATAGCCTCCATTACATATGCATCCATATCCGGCTCCTACAGGTAATACTCTGGATAAATCTTCTCCAAAAATATGCCAAAAATGCTCTTATTTATTCCATATTGCCCACCAGGGCACATATAAATTGCCCTTTCACAATATTTATTAAGCGTGCTGGCAACCGCTGTTATATCAGCATTGGTGTTTGTAATTCTAAAATTTCCTGGCAGCGAACTGATGAACCTACTTGTATCAAAAGCAAGGGGCCGGGTACCTAAAGGACCGGAAGGTATTTTATCATTACATCCGATTTTCTGTCCCGCAACCGTAATATCGGCGCCGTTTATGGTTTTAACTGGAATGGTGAGGTCAGGGGGGTTATAACTTCCCAAACTTGCTACCTCCAGTGCCCCTTTACTGACAACACCCTTGTAGTCTCCACCTCGCGGTAAAGAAACGGTGAGGCCTATTTCTTTGGAGTCAAAATAGCTTTTTATAAAGCTTTCGATTCTATTATTGGGAGGGATGAACCCCTCAATCAATCGCCAACCATTGCCGACAGGATAAAACTGAACCTTCGTGACAGAATAGGCGCTTAAGAGTCGGTAAAGATATTCGAAGATGCCCTGGAAAAAACGGTCAATGACCTGTTGAGCCGCATTTTTTATGGCATCAGGATAAATTCCAAGGAGCCCTTGAATCCCCGACTCTCTCATCTTTTTCTGAAGAGCGATTACCCTTTCATTCAAATTATCAATACCGCCTGGGTACTGGGGGAATTTTTCTGCTAGATAATTTAAATAGACATTTCCGCCATACCTGATGCTATCCATCATTTCATTTCCATTTACCCATAAGGCGATATCTGTGGTGCCACCTCCAATATCCACTACCAATTCTGCTGTACCTGGAGCTGGTGCCCAGGATACCTTAGCTGCCTGAGATTCAGCTACCAGTTCTCTGAAGGCCATAGCTGTATTTACTATCGCCAGGTTCAGAGTCATGCCAGTTTCTTGCTGAAGATCATTAAAAATTGGGCCTTCAAGGGATTTTCTGTATTTATCATACCTTTCCTTTCCAAAAGCAAGGGGATAGGTGGGCACCACAGATATGTTGGTGCTTAAGGTATTCCTTCTAATTGCTGCCAGGGCCATGTGGAGAATCATCTTGATATATGTCTTAATTAATAGAGCCTGAGTAAAGTTTGGAGGACTTTCCCATTTAAAGTCGCTGATGATCATCCGATGGGCATTATCCCTTTCGAATTGAGAATGAGGAATAGTAAAGTTTTTTATAGGGGCCTTGAGGGCGGGGTCTCCTTCAGGCTTTAAATTTGCATCAGCAAAAAGAAGTTCCGAGGGAAGGGTGGCTAAATTTCTATTAAAGGAAGTTGTGGGAAGCCAAAAACAGTTCCGTCTTAATATATCCATTGCTGGATCAGTTTGGTAATAATCTGTTCCTAAAATGTCGTGGGTCAGATCGTCAAAATCAAGGAGTTTATAATTTCCATCCTCTTCGATTCCGATTGTGGTATGAGAGGTGCCGAAGTCGAGCGAGATGGTTATACCTTGTCCTCCATCACCAATTTGTGGACGGCTATCTCTGAATATACCTAAGGGGGTACCATTGCGGTCAATCTCTATAAACTCGACAGGGAAATCGATTTGACAACCTTCATTTTGTCCAAGCTGCTCTGCAACATTAAAATTGTTTTTGATAAGGTTAATACTTAGTCCTGCAGATGTAGGTGAGGGTGCAAAGAAGGCATAGTTAACATTCCAGCCTTTAGCCTTAAAGGAAGGCCAGAGAAGAATACTGGCTTTACCGCCATCGGCTTTTTTCAGGGGCGTCCAGCTTATAGGTGCTGGCCAGTTATTCAAGTGGACAGAATAGGTGATTTCATTATTAGCACCTCTCTCTTTGCTTGTGGCCGCTATGTTAACCATGCTCAAATATTCTTTCTTTACGGGAAGATCGGGTATCTGATGATTACTAAATTCCACTATCTCTTCACAGAAGATGTTCTTCTCAAATCTTCGCATAGGTATAGCTATCAAATTCCCAGCACATCTTACCTGAGCAGAGAAGGTTCCAGAAGTAAAAGTAAACTGATTAAGGGCAGTAGGAGGAGGTGCAAAAGGGGCCTTGAAATTATTCTTTATATCTAATAGACTATCGAGCCAAGCCGGATTCGGTGTCCCAGCAGGAAGATTTGTTCCAACAATTCCCTGTATCTCATCAACCCACTTTGAAAATAGGGCCTTCACCAGATCAGGACTATAGAGCTTTGTTTTTCTGTCTATTTCTTTTTCAAGCTTCTGTAAAGTAATACCTTTATAACCTGATTCAGGATGAGTACCTATAGGTGGGTTTTGATCCTCATATTCAGAAGCGGCAATAAATTTCGCCCCTGGATACAAAAAACAATCAGGATATCCCCCTCCTATCTCTTTATTATTCCATTTAAGAATAATAAAATTGGTCATTCCGGGTTCAAAACTCTTTATAACCTGAGTAAGGCGAGATGCGTCTGTCAAAGGAATACTTTCTGCCTCTATTATTCCCAGAAACAACCCCCTTGTTAAAAGAGAAAACCTCTTTAAAGCCATTTGATCAGACTGCTTCATTGCCTTTGTGAAGCCATAGGGATGAGCAAAAATAGAAGGAACTCCAGAGGACTTAATTTGGGCTGAGTTATATAGTCTTCCCTCAAAACGATTTTGAGTAATGGAATTAAAGTCATTTGGAGCAGCGGGGATACCTCCCCAATTACCGGGCAATAAAAATCCCATGGTTAAACCTCCTTAAGGTTCATATATATCCCCAAATTTTTTGTTAAAAAACTTTTTATTCAGGGTTCTATAAAGCGCTTTCTTGAGTTCCAGGCATACATCACTTTCGTTTTGGAAAGTGACATTTCTGATTTTCATTTCATTACACCATCTTCTGATAAAACCCATGGGGCTCTTTTTCTCCTTTGCGTATTCACCCGATGTTAGCACTATATCGGAGTCGCCAAAACTAAAAAGGCGATCCTGATCCCTCGCGTTTTCAATAATATTGCTTAAAAAACTACGGGTTTTTTTTAACGCATTCTTCTCTTCATCCAATTTTTTACCAATTTCGTTACAAATATTCTCCTTGCTCTTTTTCAATGATCGTTCTAATTTCCCTAAGATTTTTATAAAATTTCCTGGTAGAACGGGAAAGAAACCAAAGCCGGGAAGAGGCTCAATTACTCTTTTAAATAACAAAAGAAAGTTCTCGGCTGCCTCATTGATCTGTAAAACCTGACTAAAACCTATATCTATTCCACCAGGAAGTTTTACCTTCAGGACATTAATGGGCAAACCTCCTACATCGATAGCATAGGCACAGAGCTCTGAGGGAAATACATTTTGGAAATAGGAATCATGGGCCTTAAGGGCCGCAAGCAGATGAAGAAAATGGGATTGTTCTTCCTGAGAACCTACATCCTGATAATTTCTCGTAGGAAGATTGTTTAACCCCATTAAAAAACAGGCATTTATCCCGTGCGCAATCTTATCCGCCAGATAGCAGAGACCTGATTCAGCGTTGTTTTTCACCTGCTCAGGGGTAATGACTATGCCATCAGTCCCCCCTCCATCCGTCAATGTAAAGTGTTTCAAAAAATAGAAAACATAAATTCTTACATTTGTCCGATTCCCTGCGTTATTTAATTGTTGGTCAATATATTGAGCCAGCGAGGGAACACCACCGGCACCGGTGCCACCCATGGCCGAGCCGCAAATGACAAGATTATGGGCATTTCCATCATTAAGCTGATTTAAAAGCCCGTTAAATACTCCATCGCCACCACCTATCAGCTTGGACTTAAGAACTGATGCCCCTACTGGTGGTCTCCCATACATGCCAGTAGTGATAGGGGTATTCTCTTCTTGGGTGGTAAAAAGCGTAGAGAGTATTCCCTGGGTTTCATTTGGATAAGCAGGGTCATATAAAAGCTGATAAAAGGTATTTGGAGCTTCCTTCGGAAGAGGGTCTATCCGTTTAAGGCTGCCTATAATATCTGTAATAGTTGTATTATATCCTGTATGGATAGGATCTCTATCCATATAATACATCTCTGCTGGCTTACACCAGGGCAATAGGTGCATAAATCGCCAGTAGGCAAGGGCTACCATCTGCCCAGTGCCACCTACTCCAATAAAATAATTTCCCATAATGCCTTACTTCCTCCCTACGAAGAACCACAAAATGGTTCCAAATATCCAATATGAGATACCTCCAACTATTCCATCAACCATGACCGTAACCCACCAGCTTATTGCGGGCAAAAATACACTCCAGGGAAACTGAACAAATTGACGATACTCAGGGTTATTGATGCAGTCCCTTAAATCCGGAGAAGAAAAAAAGACTATAAATACTGGCAAAAGGAAGCAGATAAACATTACTACTCCCATGGGAAGAAAAAGTCTCATCTTATCCTTTTTCTCCGGCCTTTCATCCTCAAAGTTCACAAAGGCCAGACTCCGGCATAGCCATACATGCCAGCCCACACCGGCTGCCGATACGAATAAAATTACTAGGGCTGTCACCTTGGCTAATTCTACAATCTGGTCTACACAAAATCCTTCCATTTTTCAGACTCCTTTTTAACCTAAGTTGAGCGATTCTTTTCTGAAAATATACATAACTTATTGATTCTATAAAATTTATTTAAAAATCCATTTTCACCCATTGGGTGAAAGAGCCAATTCCAATAAATCTCTATAATTTTAAATAGATAACCCATTTGGGGAATCGAGAATCGCTCAACTTAGGTTTAAGGTATCTTTTCCCAGCTAATTATTTTAGATGCAGTGGCGGTTCCTCTTTGTTCTACCACGTCAGGAATATAGAAAGCCTTCTGAAAAATAGATCTATCATCTTTCAAGATTTGGATAAGGACCCCGAGTCTCCGCAATGCCTCCTGGGTGGAAATCACTCCCGGGGATACGCTGACAATCCCTACTTCCTTTGCCTGCATGGCCTTCAAGACAATCTCTCCCCACCCAATTTTCTGAGGATTGAATAAACCTGCGACCAGATATCTTATGTGAAATAAACTTTTAAATTTCAGTATATCCCTGTAGCTTAGTTCCTCATTTCCAAATTTTATCTCTTCTTTCGTAGAGTTGAGATCCAAAAATATAATTTTTATATCCCTCTTTCTCAAAAGTCTTTCAAGGTCAGCTTTTTGGGGGTTAATGAGAACCCTGTCTTCCCCTGCCTCTCTTTTTAAAGCGCCTATCTCTTCCACCCATTTACCGATTTCTTCGTTTGGAATATGGATTGCCAAGCCAAAGTTTTTCCTGGTAATCACCGGCACCTTTTCAACTTTATCCAAAAAGGCCATTATTGAGGTCAAAGGCTTCTCACTATTCCCTGCCGGGATAATAAAGAGAAGAAAGTTTTGATTGAGAGCTTTGACCCTCTGTAAACGAATCCACTCGGGGGTTGCCCAATCAGCGACAAATATCAAAAGAGGTTTTAAGCGAAATTGCATTTTCCCTATAGTTATATCTGAATCCTCACCCACTAAAGAAGATAAGTGCTTTTGATAAAATTCTTCCCACCCCTTATTTGTATCTTCCTTCCCCTGAACGGTCTCTTCTATCAACCATTTTAGAGTCTTGGCCGACATGTTATCCTCTCGGTAAAAGAGATCATTATGCAGAATGGTCAGCTTTGTCGGCCTGTTCTCTAAGATCAAAAAGACACTTCTGCTATAAAGCCCGACCGCCTTCAGCCGGGATACCACTCTTCTAAATGTCCTCTTTGTGTCGAAAACTTCATCCAGTAATGAAGACTGGAAACAGCGATAAAGGCTATTTTTAGATGCACCTGCCGATTCAAAAATCTCCTTCTCTAAATTATCAAGCCTGCTTTCCCGTTGGATAATCTTATCAACCTTACAAGAGATACCACCCGCAATTGTATCATCTAAGGCAAAATCGAAAAAATTGGGAGTAAGTCTTGATACAGGCCTATACTCCTCAAGAAGATATGACCATTTTTCTTTATCAATCCTTCCCTTGGCCCACTCAAATACCCTACAGAGATTGAAAAAGTTTTTAAGTTGGAAAAATTCAGGACATAATGTGGCCAGTTCATCATATCTTTCTGAAACCTGATCCGCCCAGTCCTTAATGCGTGGGTCTACATCATCTAATGTCTTATTTTTCAGACAAAGGACGACCCCGTTTTCGCTTAAAAACATAACCTTATTATCTGTTGAGACGTAATATTTGCCTTTTTTCGGACAAAGCCAAAATCTCTCTTTGGGAAGGTCGCCATATGGCCAGAAGCCTTCAGGTCGAATATGAGATCTGTTTATCCCTAATAAGTGTAGTTGTTTTATGCAATTGGCCATATAAGCGCCTACTCTCGTATTTTCAATACCACCTGAATATACCAGAGAGGTAATAGAGGTATTGAGCGAAAGTGGGCCAATAGTGATCACCCCTGGTGGTTGATACCCGGTAAAGATAGCACGCATAGCCAGAACAACATTTTCTATGCGAATCATCTTTATTTCACTCCATGATTTATCCTGTCCCGGTCCCAATCCCAATAATATTATGTCACCAGAATTGCCAATGGATACACCTATGATGGCTGTTAGAGGAATTGAAGATTCGGGATTTATTTTGCACGCTTTAAGATTGCTTTGAAGTTGTTCCAAGGACATGGCTACATACCCTTCAGCAACTATTGTATGAAAAAGGGATGCCGATAATATGAATATAACAAGCCACCATCTCTTTAGTGAAAAAACAGGCTGTTTCATTCCAACTTCACATTAATTTTTCTTATGAGGATCTCGAATTCTCCCATGTCATAGCGGAATCCCCCACCTGGCAAAGGTTCGCCAGTCATACCCCTTCTATTGAAAAATTGGACCCATCCGTCAAATGTTTCGAACCTCTTCATTCTCCATTTTCTATACCAAATTGCCATTGCAACAATTACCAGGAGGATCAGAAGCAGCCACAGCCATCCAGTTTTTGGTGATGGAGGGGGTACAACATTGTGAGTTGACGTTTCACCGTAAGTGTCATTTGCTGGTGGACGGGGTACAACTTCAGATTTGGAATCATGTTCTTTTGCATCAGACCTTTTCTTGCGTGATCGCTCTTTAGCTATAGCCCTTTCATTGCGCGCTTGCTCTTTTTCTTTTTCAATTTCATTTATTATATTCCCTACACCCGTATTGAGTCTTTGTTCTATTTCATGTTTAATATAGGCAAAAAGCTCCTGATATTTATCTTTTGCATAATCTGGCACCTGTAGAGGCCATATCAAAGACACACGATTTCTTTTCCATATCTCTGTGATTTTCCCCGTAAAGTATTTTACCCACTCTTCTTTAGTTTTTGGAATCTTTTTTACTTCATCTTTAATAAAGATTTTATTTCCTTTTTTTTCGTCTTCTATATACTCCTGATGAGCAAGATAGATATTCCATTGGCCTTTCCAAGCTCTTGAAGCCTCGTTGATAAGATCATTAGTCAAGTCACATACTTTTTTTTCGGTCTCTTCAAGTAAATTCTGATGTTTCCACTCTCCTATAGAAATCTCGTCCTTTATTTCTTTTTTAATTTTTTCAAAGGTAGTTATAGTTGGATTAAGCTTCTTCCTGTAAATTCCCCCCATAATGTCATATTTATCTTTATGTTCCCCTTTAGCAACTTTAGGAACTTCCCAGCTCTTATCAGCAAGCCTGGGGAAATATCTTCTAAGCTGTTCATCGGCAATCTCTTCTCTTGCATTCTCTAGATCATCTTCTATCAGTTCTCCACATGTCCGTTTTATCTCTTCATGCATCTCAGGCAAATATGTCGTTAGTCTTGTACTGAATTCCTTTTGCTCTTCACCCGGAGCTAAAGCTACATATTGTCCTAGAATGGCTTTCTCCGCCTTGCTTAAGAGTCTATTCACTACAATATGCCTACTCTTTTCCTTCTCTTTGTGCAGAGCAAGGTTTTTCCTGATAAGCCTTTTCAACTTTTCTTTGCTAGTCAGGGCAATCCCCTTTACATTCTGACAGAAACTCCTGAAGCGTTCTTTTTCCTTGATTTTTGCCTTTCGATCTATTTCACCTCGAATAGATGGGAAAATATCATAGATTTTTCGGCCTTCAGTAGCCTCAGCCCTCAGCTTTCTAATAGCGTTATTAACATTATTTTCCATGGCCTCTTTTAGTTGACGTTCAGTTATCCTATCACCAGGTAATTCCTGTTGAATAGCCTCCTTTTGAACCTCAATCTGGTTCTTTACATCCTTAATAATCTGGTCTATCCTTTGGTCTATTCTCCTTTCTGTTTCTTCCAGAAGTACCTTCTCGGATCTTCTCATTTTTCCCTTTAGCCCTTGTTTAAGCGCTTTGACATCAACCGGCTGCCAGCCTGCCTGATCAATATTTTCAACATCTTCTTGAGAGGGATAAACGCAAAGGGAAATTCGATTCAGTTGCCGTCTAACTGCTTCACCCCGGGCTTTCTCAAAAATTTCCCTGAGATTATCGTCGGCATTTTGGGATATGTTCTTCTCTATTTTGTTTTCAAAACTTTCCCTGCTCTCTCTTATGTATTCTCCTTCTGAAAACTTTATATCCTGGCTTTTAAAACTCTTGTAAATCTTCTTTAGGTCTTCATCAAAGGCCTTATCAAGGCTCTCTTTAATATGTAATTCAACCAGTTTTTTACTCTTTTCAATCTCCTTGTGCTCGCTGATGTTATTGAGTATGTCCTCAGTACAATCTTTAGCAATCCCCTCTATTACCTTGGTTCTTAACTGCTCAACCGCGACACTGGCAGCCTGCTTTGTGACATATATGATACTGAGCTTTTTTGTGTCTAAAGCAGGTTTGTGTGATTGAGCCGCCGCTTGCTCTCTTGCCAAGAAAAGCACTATTAGAAGAGCGGTGATTTTACAAAAAGCCAATATAAATTTATTTCTCATGAGGTTATCCCCGATCTTTCAGTTATTTAACTCAGCGCCCTTAACTTATCCCAGCTATCTTCAAGGAACATGTAACCTTCTTTGTCCAATTTGTTACGCCATTTTCTAATTATCCTTTGATAAAACTCATTCGCTCTTCTTCTCCTTTCATTTTCATCTTTGGTGGAAATAATTTTTTTTAGTCTTCTCTCAGTCTTTTCGTCGAGCGTTTCGGGATGTTTGATAAGTTCACGGAAGAGTCGCTGAAGTAGTTGAATCTGAAGAATCTTTATCTCTTTTTTGAGATTTGTTGCAAACTCAATAATTTCATTATGAATATTTGCACGATTTCCTGGCGTAATAACACTGAGTTTTGCTATAATTGGATCATCCTTAGGGATATCTCTCCACCAACGTACCCTTCTACCCCTTTGTTGCGTATCTCTGATATCGGCCTTTTGTATTACTTTGCTGTAAATATCATCTTTGAAGGTTTGCTCACCATCATTATCATAGATATTCTTAGCTTTTGTACAAAGCTCTTTGAAATCTGGGTCTATAACATTAATACCTTGCAGATTAATTCTGCCAGCACCTGGAAAGAGGCCGAGCTTAAGTTCACGGCGTTTTTCCATCTCCACTTCGTCCAGTGCCTTTAAGAGCCTCATACGCTGCAACTGAATCTTAGTAAAATTATGGTTTTCCCGTTCTATTGCCAAGTCTGACTCGGGATCAGTACTATTGACAATTTTATTATACGCAGCCAGTGCCTTCTCCCTTCCCGCCTTTTCTATTCCTGCTACGTCCTTATATTTTAATATAGTTATTACTGCGACAAAACTTAGAATTATAACTAAGGGTAACAGTATTTGAACAAATATATTCCAGACAGTGCCATCACTTTTCCTCGCACCCGATTCAAAACCTTCTGTTAAAGACAACGATTCCTTCTTGATAACAGCCATCAATTACCCCTTATTTCCGTCCTATTAACTGTAATAAAAATTTGTACCATTTACTTTCTTTGGACTTCTCAATAATTCCAACTGGTATTCGCTTTATTCCTGAATGAAGTTCATTTACTGCGTTTTGAATTCTATGTACTTCTTTTTCTATAGCTTCTCTGTTTTGATCAAGTTTTTCATTAAGTTTATCAAGTGGAAAAGATTCTGTCTTTATCTTGTTTTCCATAAAAGATTTTAGCTCTGCAATATAACTACTAAGCATAGTTTTAATCTGTGCAGACAAAGATCCAGCAGAAGCGCTAATTTCTCCTTTGATGCCTTCCTTTGCATCTTCAAAACCTGCTTGTACTTCCTTCGCTGTTTCTTTAGTGGTAGTGGTCAAATTATCTAATTTTTTTCCTAATTGGTTGACGAATGATGAGTATGACTGAGAGATATTTTTTAGACCTGTTATAATTTCATCTCGTTTTTCTACCCCTTTTTCTGCCTTTGTACGTATAGCTTGTATTTCTCTGTATTGATCGTCCATTTTCTTGCTAATATCTTCAATTAACCCGATAACAGTACCGAAGGATAGTGATGAAATCTCCTTATTTAAGCTTTCTATTTCGCCTCTGAGAATGCTGACTCCTCTGGTGGTTGCCTTTAGCGCTTCCGATAATGCTCTTAGCTGAGAAGCGATTTCATTTGGCCATGGGTGAGTCGGCTTTTCGTATGAAATACCAATCACCCATCTGTAAAAGCTTTTGGCGCTCGGAGCAATAATATAGACCATAACCACGGCAGTGAACGTGCTTAACAATGCAGTTCCAAAGGCCTTGGTCATGATATCCAGTGCGTCTGTGCCCAGCGTATGTCCGATTTGTTCCATTCTGAATCCAATTATTAAAAATCCCCATAGTGTCCCAATAAACCCTAATTGAATCCATGTCGTTTCATAATTTTCGGGAAGTGGGAACATTTCTTCCCTCTTTACATTTTTCGTGAGTTCTCGATCTCGAATAAGCTTCCAGGAACCCCAAGTAAAAGACCCAAAAAACCATAGTAAAATAAAGGGGGTAACTGCTGAAAGATCACGGCTGATCTTTTTCAGGAAGGGGACATACTTTCCGAAAATCCAACCCTTGGAACTAGACTGAAATAATACTCCTTTAGTTTCCTCTTCATCTACCTCTTGTTTTATAGATGTCTTTTGCACCTTAGCTATCCTGTCAGGAATTACTGTTATATTTACGGCCAGGTAGGTGGCTGAAAAAACGCAACCGAAAAGAGATAGAATTAAAAAAATATATATCCAAACAATGTTTCGTAAAGGATGCATACTAATTCTCCTTTTATTACATTCGGTTCAAATACTCCCTTGCGCTTTCCGCATAGCTGCTATTGGGAGGAGCGATTTTAATAATCTTTTCAAAATCCCTTCTTGCGTTTTCAAGTTGTGGTATCATCCTGTAGAGGATAGCCCTGGAATAAAGGCACTCTATAAAATCAGGTTTTTCTTTGATGGCCCTGGAATAAAACATTATGGCTGTTTCTATGTCTTCGAGTCCTTCACAGGCTTTGCCATAGTAATAGAAGATTTTGTAGTTGTTATGTCCCTTAGATAACGCTTGTTTAAGATATTCTTGAACGGTGCTATAGTTTTCCTCAAAAAGCAATAACTTCGCAAGCCCTATATAGGCTTGTTCATTATCGTCAACCTGAATAGCTTGTCTATAATACTTTTTTGCTTCTCCGTAACCTACTTCCCCTCTTTCTTCTATTATTGCTTTCGCAACCTGGCATAAAATATGGGAGCTATTAGGCTGTTGGCTAAGCCTTTTTTGTTGCCAGTATTTTAAAGTAGTCCTTCTCCTTGCAGTTGGAGCCCATCTGCTTTTGGGAAATTTTTCAGCAAATTCCCTGTAGGATTTAAGTGTATCTGATTTTTTTGCTTCTGCAATAGCCTGAAATTCTTCTATTTTTTTACGTGCAACTTTTTCATATTTACCATTTGGATAAAATTGCAGATATTTCTTAAAAGCTTTTATTGCATTATTACTTATCGCCCTTTTCCACCGAAGATCCTCAAGTAAATCTTGCACTTCATGTCTATGTTTTCCCTGGGGGAATTTAGAAATGTACCGTAAACACACTTCTATGTTTTTCTTCTTTTTGACCTTGACATATTCTAAATATTCAAGGTCTTCAACTTTACCCTTAAGTCTGACCTTTTTTAACAGTGCTTTGGGATTATTATTATATCTTTCAGTTACATTGATTCTAAATAGGACAACAGTATCCTTAATATCTTTAGCAACCTTAATCGAAAAATATGTATTTCTGCATTGATTAGGAGGGATATCACCAACTGTTTGCTCCTCAGGCATCCGTATACGTTTGTCCTCGAATCCAGAGATTTTAACCTTTATTCCTTTTCCTTCCCCCTTCCCTTCGTTTTTTATAGTAACAATCATTGTGGCTGATTCACCGGCATCAAGGATCCCGTTTTTGTTGGCATCTCTAATCTGGCAAGAGCATATGAGCAATGGCCGAAGAGATCCTCTCTTTACCAAGTCCTTCTTTTGATAAGCCAATCTTGTTTTCTTACGTCCTTGAACGGATTGTGGATTAATCTCCAGAGCCTTCTTATACTGTTCAATGGCCCTATCGTAGTTGCCTTGATTAAAATAATCGTTTCCGGCACTGATATATGCATACTCCTTGGACTTTCGGTCAAGTAGCATGGATAGTTCTGCGGCAGTGAATTGGACACTAGTTTTTATAAGTTTTTGTCCAACATGAGCAGTAGCTTCAATATTCAATTTGCGTGATCGACTCAGCTTTTCTAAAGAAGCAAGGTCAAAAGTTGCCTCTCCTTCTATATCTGTTGATAGGACATGACTTATCTTATGTCTACCCTGGGATATTCTCAAATTTATCTCTTTATCTCGAATAGGTTTTGCATAACATACCTTATTAGTATGACCCGTAGCTTCCCTGATTTCGCCATCAGCTATTCTTAGCTCACTAGGTGGATAATTATATCCCAATGGTGTCATAAGCCACTCACTCCAGAAGTCTGGGGCCAAAAGAACTACACCAAGCGTAAATGTTATCGCCAATGGATACACAAGACTTCTTCTAATAAAAAAATCCGAGAATGGATGAGTATTGCTTTTATGATAAACTTTATAAGTTTCTATCTTTTTATAGACAGATATCTCTTCTTTCTCACAAACTACATTGTCCGTCAATTTAAATGTCACAAAAGAAGAGGCTGGAGAATGATACGCTGTGAGCGCCGGTCTATGACCTATCGTTTTCGGTTTATGGGTTTCTTTACGAAGAAAGGTCCCCTTTTCGGTTTTTATTAAACTTCGAGGAGAAGCACATCCCAGTGAATAGACAGGGAAGGCAACCAGTAATATGTACGATAAAAGTCGTAAGCATTTGAGGCTTCGGCGCAAACTCAGACTACCCATAATGTTTGTTCCCATATTATCGCTTCATGAAAGTTCTGAAATTTTTCTGTTCCATTTGTCCCGAAGCTCTTCCAATTCAAGTCTGTCATAGCAATAGGCTATCCTGTAAGCTACTCCAGGATCTGGTTCTATAGCGTAAGCCCGTTTGTATTTTTCAATAGCTTCCATGTAAAACTCTTTATTCTCTAATATCCCGCCCAATAAGATAAATTTTTGCTCTTGAGGCTCAATTTCTTTTAACTGGATTTCAATATTCTCAATTTCCTTTAATTCTTTCTCAGTAGGCAGGGAGAAAAAGCCGTTCTCTTCCTCCAATACTTCATCCCCATTCATAACCTCCAGTTCCCACATGTATTCATTGCCATAGATAAGTTTTAATTCTTGCGGACTTACTTCAACTCTTGTTCCGGTGGTGGTATATGACCAGTTGACCTCTTCAATAGAGATTATATATCTGCTTGCTCCCTTATAATGCCGCCATTCAAAGATAATGGGATATCGCACCTTCCCGAAAGGGCTTAGGACAGTAACCGGATACTCACCAAATACTGGAGCAAATGCGGGAGCAGGATAAGTAAAGGTTTTTCGGAATAGGGTCTCAAGTTTCTCGCCGATAGCTTCAAATTCTTTCCGTAGATCGGCAGGACTTTTTTTTACTATCTCAGCAAATCTGGCCATTAATGCATTTAGTGTCTTTTTCCTTTGAGTCTTCTCAATCACAATCCGTATTTTTTCGTATGACCAGGCCGGCTCTTTTTGAGCCATGTTCAATGCCCTTTGAATCTTGATAAGTTTTGCCAGGCAGTATCTGCACACTTGAATCTGTGCCCAGAATCTTTCTTCCTCGCCTTCTTCCATAATCCCTTCAGCATACCCCCACAATTTTTCCTCAAGCAATTCCTCAGTTCCTTCATGCCCGCAATACTCTGTAGGAACTTGTACTTCAGTCTGTTGAGTGCATGCAGTAGTTGCAAAGACGAAATTTTTCCAGACGTCTTCTGCACCTGATATCCTCTCTATCTGATTCTCGATAACTGCACGTTCGTTCCCGGTGAACTTATCTTTTGCTATTGCCAGCAGTTGTAGTGCCTCAGCCAATTTTCCGGCATCCCAAAGGACTGTGGCCAGATCGAGATAATGTTGGACGTTAAAGGGGTTTAGCTTAATAGCATCTCTCAATTGTTTTTCAGAGTGTTTAGTATCTCGCATTAGTCTTTGAATGACCCGTCTTTCATCGTATATCTTATTCTATGAATTTTTTGGTTCTTTCCTTCCATAGCTTAAGAAAAAAATCTCATTTTTTTTCTAAGCCTGCAAGGCCTTTGAGCAACGCTTCCTTTGCTCTGTTTTTACGACTTCCAAGGGTCCCTTCTTCAATCCCCAGGATCGCAGCTATTCGCTTACAATGTGGTCGGATAAAATATTTACCGGATTTATAAGCGATAAGGATTTTCTTTCTCTTCTTTCTGGTAATCTGAAGACGTTTTAAGGTTTCCATGTAACGGATTGTCTCAAAATCTAAGTAGCTATCTCCAATAGCCTCGGCCTTACTTTTTTCTTTGAGCTTATGTCTCAATTGATCTCTTGTAGTCTTGATCTTTTCAGTTATCCTCTTGAGAGTGAGATCACTGACATCTTTCTCAATTTCTTCGAGATTATTGCACCCCAGGGCCTGAAGTTTGGCCCGGCCGAAGGAGATCTTTCGTTCCAAATTTTCTTCCTTAAGTTTTAGAGAAGCCAGTTGTAATTCTATGTTTTGATTGCTTTTAAATTGATCAGACTCTCGGAGGGATGTCCTGAGTTCATTTATTTCTGCCTGCACTTCATCTGTAGACCTCACGGTCTCTTTGGCAATATAGGCTATGTCTTTGGGGGAGAGATCCTCATACGCAATGAATTTGAGACGAAGAAGGACCCGTTGGGAATCTGGCAGAGCGTCTATGAGGCTTCGCAGTTGTTTACTCTTAGCATCTTCTTCCGTACAGGCTATCTCTAGGGGTTCACGCTGATGCGATTCATCGCTAGGTTGATCTATACTACCTTCTTTTGCCCTGGTTTCGGCAATATTTTTCAGCCTTTCATAATTGGAAAGCTTTGTTGCAGGATCTACTTTCTTCAGCCAATCGTAGACCTCTCTTCTCATTACAGCAAAAAACCACCACTGGAAATTTTTGTTCAGATCAAAGTTTCTCAGTTTCTTATCAAAAGAAGGCAAGCAAAAAATCCGCATGTAAACTTCTGCAAAGATGCTGTTATAATATTCCTCGTTATCCTGATATGAAATACCCTTTATCCGTAAAACAGCTCGAATGGTCCTGTCGAACTGTCTATAAAACCTGGCAAAAATCGCATCTCTTAACGCCTTCCGCGTTTTTTTGTCCTTCTCCCTAAGGAAAAGTTCAACCAACTCAGTGTCTGAAAGGTTTATGAAATCTTCCTTGATGTTAATCCGGGCGCTAACTACTTGATAATCTTTATGTTGCATAACTAAGTAGCTTCTCACGATAACGGGCTGCTTCTCTGTGCTTCATGGGGAAGAGCGAATATTTGAGACCATTTTGTCAGGAGTTCTGGCTCGATGCCTGCCATTGGCATTCGACTGGATATCATGATTGAGGCATTCATCCAGATTAAGATGGGTATTATTCACTCCCCCAAATCTGTTATAATTCGGTATTTATGTAAATAAAGTGTACCCCATTGTCAAGAGAGTGCATTCCCACTGGATATTTCATATAAGCGCAAGTGAATTTTGTGATGCAGCATAAGAGGTCCTTTTGAGCGTTCAGCAGCAGGCTGTGGCAGTCTTTTCTTAAGCTATGGGTAGTAGTATAGCCAGGTCCGGGACGGCAACAGCGCAAATAATTGTTGGGGTATAAAATCTGAGGACTAAGCTGGATAGCAGATTGTTTTTAACAACCGGGATGCAAAAAAGTAAGGAGAGAATTTCAGGAAAGGGCAGTAAGGCCC
>JALTEL010000273.1 GCA_027073945.1 Caldifarciminota bacterium
GAAATAACATTATAATATACATTTGTGCACCCCCTTTTTTACATGATTATTATAATGCGAAACGCATGTTTTTGCAAGTCTTTTTTGTGCCACTGTGCAATGATTTAAAGGCCAGGTAGTATGCATATTTTTAGTCTAAACGCATCAATTTGTTGAATATCCAGAAAGTTTGAGGTATAATTTAATAAACCAATCAAGGAGTTAACTATGGGTGAAAATCACTGGGAAACAAAAATAACCAAAATAGAACCGAACAAAATATACGTGAGAGGATACAGGATAGATAAACTTATGGGAAAGATAACATTTTCCGAGATGATTTATCTTGTTCTTACAGGCAAATTGCCTGATGAAAACACCGGGAAAATGATTGATGCTATATTGGTATCATCAATTGACCATGGAGCCACACCACCGTCCACACTTGCCGCCATAACTATAGCTTCAACAGGCAGCCCTCTTAATGCCGCACTTGCGGGTGGCATACTGTCAATTTACAAATGGCACGGTGGTGCAATAGAAAATGCCATGCATCATTATATTGATGTTGTGAATATTTCCATGGAAAAGGGGAAAGATATAGAAGACGCGGCATTTGAATACACAAAAGCTAAACTTGATAAGAAATCAAGGCTTTTTGGATTTGGCCATAGATACCATACGAATGACCCAAGACAGAAGAAACTCTTTGAACTTGCGGGAGATTACGGGTTTCACGGTAAGTACGTTGATGCGTCGATTGGCATTCAAAATGCAATATATAAAATAAAAAACAAACGATTACCCATCAATGTCGACGGTGCCATTGCTGCCCTGTTATGCGAACTGGGATTTCCGCCGGAACTCGGGAATGCATTTTTCATAATGGCAAGAACTCCTGGACTTATTGCACATATTTACGAGGAACAAACGATGCAAAAACCCATGAGAAAAGTTGACCCGACCGATCATGAATACACAGGGGAGATGCATGATGAGGAATGAACTCGCCAGGATATTTAATGAATTGGAAATGATTGAGGACAGCGATTTAAGAGAAAAGGTGCTTGACTGCTGGGAGGAGACGATGAAAAGGTCTGTTTTTTTGGTATCAGACTTGAAAACGATACCATTTACTTTACTGATAAAACCCGCCCCCTTCAATCTCATAGAACATACAAAGGCTGTGACTGCCACAGCTTTGAATATGGCAAAGGCTATGATACAATCTTATGGTAACAGAGTGCACATAAATCTTGATTATATTATTGCAGGCGGAATACTTCACGATGTTGGAAAAGTGCTTGAATATGAAAGGAATAACGGAGTTATTGTTAAAAGTGATTTCGGAAAAAAATTGAGACATCCTGTGTCCGGAGCAATTATCGCATATATGGTGGGTTTACCTGAAGATATCGTGCATATAATTGCGGCTCATTCAAAAGAGGGTGACTATACAAAAAGGACCATAGAATCCATTATAATACACCATGCAGATTTTGTGAATTTTGAGCCTTTTAAGGACTGAATTTACCCAATGAGCCCGAACGTAAGAAATCTCTGAATAGCGAGGTTTTTACAGATGTAATATCTTTGGTATCAACGATTTCTATTAATTTGCCATTACTCAAAAGTCCAATTTTATCAGAGGTGTACATGGCACTCCTTATATCGTGTGTCACCAGAATGCCAGTTACATTTTCCATTTTGTTTAATCTTCTGATAAGTTCGTTTATCTTCCATCCTGTCAGTAAATCCAGACCCGTTGTTGGCTCGTCATAGAGAATGAATTGAGGTTTTCCAGCAATAGCTCTCGCAATTCCAACCCTTTTCTGCATACCACCTGATAATTCTGCGGGATACATGTCCTCTACACCTGATAGCTCTACCATTTTAAGTGTTTCTTTGACCCTTTGTGCTATAAATTCTTTATCCATACCCCTTTCTCTGAGCGGAAGCGCTATATTATCGAAAACAGTAAGCGAATCAAAAAGTGCGGATGCCTGAAATACATAGCCAAACAATCTTCTTATTCTGTACAATTCCTTTTTAGGAAGATTTAATATGCTTTTGCCATTAATGATTATGTCTCCGCTATCAGGTTTTAAAAGCCCTATCACATGTTTTAAAAAAACGGACTTACCTTCCCCGCTTTTGCCTATTATGGCAACATCCTCACCATCTTTGATGGTTATGCTCACGCCGTCCAGCACAATCTTATCGCCAAACCTTTTCTTTATATCTAAAATTTCTATCATCCGTAAAGTAATATTCCCAGTAAATAATCAAACATGAGCACCAACAGAGAGGAATACATCACTGCCTGAGTTGTGGCTATGCCAACTCCTTTTGCGCCTTCTTTCGTATAATAACCAAAAGACGAGCTCACAAATGCTATTAAAAAACCGAATACAAGGCCTTTTAACAGCCCGCCCCACAGATCAATCGGATAGAAAAATGTCCTTATGCCTGAATAAAAAGTTATAAATGGTATCTTTAAATATAATTTTGACACTATAGATGAGCTTGTGATTGCGACAAAATCTGCAAGCACAACC